>CAZHZH010000011.1:0-42922 GCA_964537205.1 uncultured Bacteroidaceae bacterium | reverse complement strand
GAAAGGAGCCTTTACGACATTGACACAACAGAGACACAAAAAAGCGGCCGCCAAACCATAAAGTCTGCGACCGCCTAAAACATTAAAAACAAAATGTTACTCCGCCGGTTTCTCTTCAACTGCTGATTCTTCCGTCTTTTCCTCGGCAGAAGCCTCGGCAACAGCCTCTACGGGTTTCTCCTCCGTAGCGGCCTCAGTAGTCTCAGCTGTTTCCTTTGCTGGTGCATCCACAGCCTTTGATTTCCTTGAACGGCGTGTGCGAGTAGTCTTCTTCTCTACCTTTGACATATTATCATCAAAGTCTACCAATTCTATAAACGCCATATCAGCCGAATCCTCATCACGCTTGCCAAGTTTAATGATGCGGGTATAACCACCCTGGCGGTTAGCTATCTTCGTAGCCACCGGTCCGAAAAGCTCTGTGATGGCATACTTGTTTTGCAAGTAACTGAAAACGACCCTACGCGAAGCGGTTGTGTCATCTTTCGACTTAGTTATCAATGGCTCTACATAAACACGGAGAGCTTTTGCCTTCTGGAGAGTCGTAGTAATTCTCTTGTGCATAATGAGTGATATGGCCATGTTGGACAACATGGCAGCCCTGTGCGCACTCTTACGACTCAGATGATTGAATTTCTTATTATGTCTCATCGTTGATTAATCTTTATCCAATTTATATTTAGAAGTGTCTGTTCCGAATGACAAACCATATTGTTCGAGCAAGTCATCGAGTTCGGTAAGCGATTTCTTACCAAAGTTGCGGAACTTGAGCAAATCATTCTTTTGGTATTTTACCAAATCACCCAATGTCTCTACCTTTGCAGCTTTCAAACAATTGAGAGCACGTACAGACAGATTCATATCAGTGAGTTTAGTCTTAAGCAACTGGCGCATACGCAACACTTCCTCATCAAATTCCTCATTACTCTCGGTATCATTGTTGCTCAATGTGATCTTCTCGTCAGAGAACAGCATGAAATGATAAATAAGGATTTTTGCGGCTTCTTTCAAAGCGTCTTTTGGATGTATCGAACCATCGGTCGTGACTTCAAGCACCAACTTGTCATAGTCGGTTTTTTGTTGTACACGATAAGGCTCTACAGTGAACTTCACATTGCGTATTGGGGTGTATATTGAATCGATTGCAAGTTCGTTGATATCCTTGCAGAACTGTCTGTTCTCCTCGGAAGATACATATCCACGACCTTTGTTGATATTCAATTCAATATCCATAGTTGCCTGAGAATCTAAATGACAAATTACCAAATCAGGATTTAACACTTCAAATCCATTAAGATGTTTGCTTATTTCCCCAGCTTTAAACTCAGTGGCATTTTCGATGGAAATGGAAGCCTTTTCAGTATCCATGCCATCGATCAATTGCTTAAATCTCACTTGTTTGAGATTCAAGATAATGTTTGTCACATCCTCTTTCACCCCTGGAATTGTTGAAAACTCATGTTCAACGCCTGCAATACGTATGGTATTGATTGCATAACCCTCCAATGAAGAGAGAAGGATACGACGAAGAGAATTACCGATGGTAATTCCGAAGCCTGACTCCAAAGGACGGAATTCGAACTTTCCGAACTTGTCGTCCGCTTCCAACATTATTACTTTTTCTGGTTTTTGAAATGCTAATACCGCCATTGTTAATTTTGTTATTTATTATTTAGAGTACAACTCGACTATCATCTGCTCTTTTATATTCTCTGGAATATCCGCACGTTCTGGCAAATGCAAGAGTTTTCCACCCTTAGCATCCTCGTTCCATTCAATCCAAGGATACTTGCTATGGTTGAAACCGGCCAATGACGCTGCGATAACTTCAAGAGACTTTGACTTTTCACGCACTGCGACCAACTGGCCCGGTTTTACCGCATACGACGGGATGTTAACCACGTTGCCATCAACAGTGATGTGTTTGTGGCTGACAAGCTGGCGTGCGGCCGCACGTGTAGGAGCTATACCCAAACGATATACAACATTATCAAGGCGTGCTTCAAGACTCTGAAGGAGCACCTCACCAGTAACTCCATTAGAAGAAGCAGCTTTCTCAAACAGATTACGGAACTGACGCTCCAGAAGTCCGTACGTGTACTTTGCCTTTTGCTTCTCAGCAAGCATGAGTCCGTACTCGGAAGACTTCTTGCGGCGGTTGTTTCCATGCTGACCTGCCGGATAGTTTCTCTTTGAAAGAACCTTGTCAGGTCCAAATATTGCCTCACCGAAACGACGAGAGATTCTTGATTTAGGGCCAATATATCTTGCCATATTAAATCTGATTTTACGCAAGGCTTCGTGTGCAGCCGCGGCAGCAGAAAGGAAAGATGCTACCTAATAAAATACACTATTCCCTGCAATTGTATTAACTTAAACTCTTCTCCTTTTTGGAGGACGACAACCATTATGAGGCAGTGGGGTAACGTCAATGATTTCAGTTACTTCAATGCCTGCTCCATAACAACCACGAATAGCAGATTCACGGCCATTGCCCGGTCCTTTAACATAAGCGGTCACCTTCCTCAAACCGAGGTCGTAAGCGACCTTGGCGCAATCCTGCGCTGCCATCTGGGCAGCGTATGGCGTATTCTTCTTTGAGCCTCTAAAGCCCATCTTGCCTGCAGAAGACCATGAAATGACCTGACCTTCACTATTTGCCAAAGTAACGATGATATTGTTGAACGATGAGTGGACATGAAGTTGTCCCTGCGCGCTGACCTTGACGTTTCTTTTCTTTGCAGTAGTTGATTTCTTTGCCATGTCTGATTATTATTTAGTAGCTTTCTTCTTGTTTGCAACAGTCTTCTTCTTGCCCTTACGTGTACGAGCGTTGTTCTTCGTACTCTGTCCGCGCACTGGCAGTCCCAAACGATGACGGATTCCACGATAGCAGCCAATATCCATCAAACGCTTGATGTTGAGCTGGATTTCAGAACGAAGGTCACCCTCGACCTTGTATTCACTGCCAATAATCTCACGGATTTTGGCGGCCTGGTCGTCACTCCAATCCTTTACTTTTAAGTCCCTGTCAACTCCGGCCTTTTCCAATATCTTAGCCGAGCTGCTGCGTCCTATACCAAAGATATACGTTAACGCAATTTCGCCTCTCTTGTTTTGTGGGAGGTCTACACCAACAATTCTTATTGCCATATCTTAAATTATTTTACTATCTACTTGGCTTGAATTATCCCTGACGCATCTTATACTTAGGGTTCTTCTTATTTATAACAAATAGACGACCCTTACGTCTGACTATGACGCAATCAGGAGTACGTTTTTTCAAAGATGCTTTTGTTTTCATATCTGTTGAATTATTTATATCTAAAAACTATTCTACCTTTTGAAAGGTCATAAGGAGACATCTCGACCCTTATCTTGTCACCTGGAAGAATCTTGATGTAGTGCATCCTCATCTTGCCAGAGATATGGGCAATTATCTCATGACCATTCTCCAACTCAACCCGAAACATCGCGTTCGACAATGCCTCGACGATCGTTCCGTCTTGTTCTATCGCTGACTGTTTAGCCATTGCTCTTTTTTTGAATTATCTTTTCTACTTCTTCAAACGACGATAAAATATCCGCCTTGCCTTTACGCACACATATTGTATGCTCATAATGCGCCGCAACCTTCCTGTCGCGTGTGATGATTGTCCATTTGTCAGGCATCATATAGATTTCCTTGGTCCCCATGGTTATCATCGGCTCGATTGCTATGCACAGTCCGTTCTTCAACAACATACCGTTTCCACGCTTTCCGTAGTTCGGCACCTTTGGATCCTCGTGCATCTCACGTCCTATGCCGTGTCCTACGAATTCTCTTACCACACCGTAGCCATGGCTTTCGCAATGTGTTTGCACAGCATCTGATATATCACCAAGGCGATGTCCTACAATCGCCTGTTCAATACCTTTATATAATGCCTCTTTTGTGGTACGCAGCAAATCGCTGACTTCTGGTGAGACCTCACCAACAGCGAATGTGTAACAGGAATCGCCACAATAGCCATTGAGCTTTGTCCCGCAATCAACCGACACGATGTCACCCTCTTTCAAGGGTTCGTCGTTCGGAATGCCGTGCACCACCTGTTCATTGACCGATGTGCAAATGCTGGCAGGGAAAGGACTGCCAAACGGGTTTGGGAATCCTTTGAATGTCGGAACCGCGCCATTATCCCTTATGAAGGTGTCGGCCAAGTTGTCCAATTGGCGGGTTGTCACACCCGGACGTATTATTTTGGCAATTTCTGCGAGAGTCCGCCCAACCAAGAGGTTAGCCTCTCGCAGAAGTTCTACTTCTTCGTCTGTTTTCAGATAAACCATCACCTGTATCTTTAAGCCTTTCTTTAATGAGACCCACGGATACGTCCAGAGTCGAGCAGGCCATCATAGTGTCTCATCAGGAGATGACTCTCAATATGCTGCAGAGTGTCCAGTACTACACCAACGAGAATCAACAATGATGTACCGCCAAAGAACTGGGCGAATTCACGTTGAACATTGAACAGGCTCGAGAATGCAGGCATGACCGCAATCAGAGCGAGGAACAGAGAACCAGGCAAAGTAATGCGCGACATTATCTTGTCGAGAAACTCTGCCGTATTCTTTCCCGGTTTGACTCCAGGTATAAAGCCGTTGTTACGCTTCATATCCTCGGCCATCTGAGTAGGATTGATAGTGATAGCAGTGTACAAATATGTGAAGATAATGATAAGGGCAGCAAAGATAACGTTGTACAAGACACTCGTATTGTCCATTAACTGCATCATTGTCCCACTTTGGTTTGCACCCATATATCCAGCAACCGTTGCAGGGATGAACATGATTGCTTGCGCGAAGATGATTGGCATCACATTGGCGGCATACGGTTTAAGCGGAATGTACTGGCGCGCACCTCCATATTGGCGGTTGCCCACTACACGTTTAGCATACTGTACCGGCACACGGCGGACACCCTGAACAAGAAGTATCGCAGCCGCAGTAACAGCAAGTAAGACTACAATCTCCAAAAGGAAGCCTACAAGGCCGCCTTGTGTTGTAAACCGAGCGATGAACTCTTGAACCAACGCATTAGGGAATCGAGCTATGATACCTATCATAATGATTATGGACACACCTTGTCCGATTCCTTTGTCTGTGATTCTTTCACCAAGCCACAATATAAACATACTGCCTGCCGCAAGGATGATTGTCGACGTGATGTAGAACATCGCCCAATCAAGACTTTGGTAGATTGCGGCACCCTGAGTGGTGATATTCAAGTTGACCAAGTACATTGGACCCTGGAAGAGCAGAATAAGGACGGTCAAGTAACGTGTGTACTGATTCATCTTCCTCCTGCCGCTCTCACCCTCACGCTGCATCTTCTGGAAATATGGGACAGCAATACCCAGCAACTGCATTACAATTGATGCCGAGATGTAAGGCATAATTCCAAGAGCGAAGATTGACGCCTTGGAAAATGCGCCACCCGAGAACATATCAAGCAAAGACATCAAACCTCCTTCGGTCTGTTCCGACAGTTTCTGCAGCGCGTCTGTATTAATGCCCGGAAGCACGATGAACGACCCGAACCTGTAAACAGCGATAAATCCGATTGTTATCAAGATACGAGTACGCAAGTCCTCGATCTTGCAGATGTTCGATATTGTCTTTATAAACTTGGTATTCTTAAGTTTATCTATTGCCTTTCCCATTTGTTTAGAGTTTTACGACATTGCCACCTTTTTCAACTATAGCTGCCTCTGCTCGTTTTGAGAACGCATGAGCCTCAACACTCACCTTTGAAGTCAACTCACCCTTGGCAAGGATTTTCACCTTGTGCTTTGAGTTTACAAAACCGGCATTGATCAGTTCTGCTATGCCGATCTTCTCAAGGTTTTTGTCATCAGCCAGCTTTTGAAGTGTCGAAAGATTGATAGCCTTATATTCTACCCTGTTTATATTCTTAAAGCCAAATTTTGGCACACGACGTTGCAGAGGCATTTGTCCTCCTTCGAAACCGATCTTCTTCTTGTAACCAGAACGAGCCTTTGCACCTTTATGACCACGTGTAGAGGTGCGTCCCTTTCCAGAGCCGACACCACGACCGACACGCTTGCCGTTGTGTGTTGAGCCTACAGCTGGTTTTAAATTATGTAATTCCATTGTTTCAAAATTTTGAAATAAAAAACTTTAGTCTACAACCTCCACAAGGTGTCTTACCTTGTTGATCATTCCTCGTACAGAAGGTGTATCTTCATGCTCAACGACCTTGTTTATCTTGGTTAGTCCAAGACAATCCAATGTACGTTTTTGATCTATTGGACGGTTCGCACGACTCTTAATCTGCTTAATCTTTATTGTTGCCATGACATGCCTCCTTATCCTCTAAATACTTTTGTTACACTTACTCCACGATCAGCGGCAACCATCCTTGGGTCTCTCAGGTTTGTGAGAGCCGTTATTGTTGCCTTAACGAGGTTGTGCGGGTTTGAAGATCCTTTTGACTTAGCGAGAACGTCACTGATTCCGACGCTTTCAAGAACCGCACGCATAGCTCCGCCAGCTACGACTCCTGTACCCTCTGATGCCGGCATAATCAAAACACGAGCGCCGCCAAACTTGGCTGTCACCTCATGTGGAATCGTACCGTTGAGGACTGGAACCTTCACCAAATTCTTTTTAGCTGCCTCCACGCCTTTGGCGATCGCAGCCGTAACCTCACCTGCCTTACCAAGACCGCATCCAATTACACCATTCTCGTTACCAACAACCACAATGGCGGCAAACGTAAAAGTCCTACCACCCTTGGTCACCTTAGTAACACGATTAATAGCTACCAACCGATCCTTAAGCTCGATGTCGTTTCCTATTTTTACTCTATTAACCATAATCCCAATTAAAATTTAAGTCCTGCTTTACGGGCAGCGTCAGCCACCATTTTTACTCTGCCATGATACAAGTAGCCATTACGGTCGAACACAACTGTTGTAATTCCTGCCTCGATAGCTTTCTTGGCAACCATTTCACCAACTTTGGCAGCTTGCTCACATTTAGCACATTTCTCAAGCCCAAGTGATGATGCCGAAACGAGAGTCCTTGACTCGTCGTCGTTAATCACTTGAACGTAAATCTGCTTGTTACTTCTGAATACAGACATACGTGGACGTGCAGCAGTACCAGAAATTTTATTGCGTACTCTATATTTGATTTTGAGACGTCTTTCATTCTTTGTTATCATATCCGTACAATTATAAATTATTTAGCACTTGCTGACTTACCAGACTTTCTTCTAATAACCTCGCCCTGGAAGCGGATGCCCTTACCCTTGTATGGTTCAGGCGCGCGCAATGAGCGGATCTTCGCACATACTTGACCAAGCAATTGCTTGTCACATGATTCAAGGAAAATAAGAGGGTCCTGGTTCCTTTCCGACTTCGTCTCTACTTTGATTTCCTTAGGCAGGGCAAAAAGAATCGCGTGTGAGTAACCAAGAGCGAACTCAAGCACATTCCCTGTATTAGACACACGATAACCCACGCCAACCAGTTGCAAAGTCTTCTTGTAGCCCTCTGATACACCGACTACCATATTATGAAGAAGCGCACGATACAGGCCATGGTATGCATGGCGTTGTTTTGTATCGTCCAACATCATTTCAGTATTCTCCTCCAAAACAATCTTGCCGTCATCAATTGTCACCTTGATAGCAGGATTGACATATTGCGACAACTCTCCTTTTGGACCTTTAACCGTTACAATGTCATCCTTATGAGTGACTTGCACTCCTGCAGGAATAATAATAGGCAACTTACCAATTCTAGACATTATATACTCCTCCTATTAATATACATAGCAAAGCACCTCACCACCTATTTTCAGTTCTGAGGCTTCCTTGTCAGTCATTACACCTTTGGATGTAGATATAATCGCAATACCTAATCCGTTAATTACACTCGGCATGTCCTTGTAACCCGTATACTTGCGTAGACCAGGCCGTGAAACACGCTGCAAATGTTGAATCGCATTTGCTTTTGTCTCGGCATTGTACTTAAGCGCAATCTTAATGGTTCCTTGAGGTCCATCGTCAATGAACTTGTAATTCAGTACATAGCCTTTGTCGAAAAGAATCTTAGTGATTTCTTTTTTCAAATTTGAGGCTGGGATCTCGACTACCTTGTGTTTAGCCATAATCGCATTTCTCAGTCTCGTCAGATAATCTGCTATTGGATCTGTCATAATACTTAAATTAATCGGGACATCCCGACAATATTTAAAACAATAATAATTTTATTACCAACTTGCCTTCTTCACTCCTGGAATCAAACCAGCCGATGCCATCTCACGGAATTGAATACGAGAGATGCCGAACTGGCGGATATACCCCCTTGGGCGGCCTGTGATCTTGCATCTGTTATGGAGGCGGATCGGATTGGCATTTAAAGGTATAGCTTGTAATTTACGAGCTGCCTCGTATGCCTCTACAGGATCGCCAGTAGCCACAATTTTCTTCAAAGCCGCACGCTTCGCCGCGTATTTGGCTACAAGTTTCGCACGTTTTACCTCACGTGCCTTCATTGATTCTTTTGCCATATCAATTATTTATTAGCGTCTTTAAATGGTAATCCAAATGCCTTAAGGAGAGCGTAGCCTTCCTCATCGGTCTTTGCAGAAGTCACAAAAGTGATGTTCATACCCATAATCTTATCAACAGCGTCGATATTAATCTCAGGGAAGATGATCTGCTCTTGAATACCAAGAGTATAATTGCCACGTCCGTCAAACTTGCTATCGATACCCTTGAAGTCACGGATACGAGGGAGAGAAACACGGATGAGCTTCTCAAGGAACTCATACATTCTCTGATGACGCAGAGTAACCATCACTCCAATCGGCATCTTCTTACGCAAATGGAAGTTGGATATATCCTTCTTTGACAAAGTGGCAACAGGCTTCTGACCTGTGATCTGCATGATTTCCTGCATAGCGACTTCGATAACCTTCTTATCGGCAGTTGCCATACCCAACCCTTGATTGACAACGATCTTCTTCAAGACAGGGACTTGCATTGGAGAAGAATAATTGAACTGTTTCATCAATGCTGGAGCAATCTTCTCAGCATACACGTTTTTTAAATTAGCAGTAGTACTCATTGAAGCTCCTCCCCAGATTTTTTAGCATAACGAACTAACTTGCCATTGGCTCCGATCCTCCTGCCTATGCGTGTAGGCTCGCCCGTTTTAGGGTCGACCACACTCAAGTTGGAGATGTGTATAGGAGCCTCCTGCTTGATTATACCTCCTTGAGGATGTTTAGCACTTGGCTTTGCGCTCTTTGACACAATATTGACACCCTCGACAACGGCGCGCTGTTTGTCAACAATCACAGAAAGCACTTTCCCCTTCTGGCCCTTTGAGTTGCCGGCAGTCACGATCACCGTATCACCTTTCTTTATATGTAATTTACTCATTACCTTTTATTATAAAATTAAAGTACCTCAGTAGCCAAAGACACTACCTTCATATTAACTGCACGCAACTCACGAGCGACAGGGCCGAATATACGGCTACCTCTCATTTCACCTGTATTGCTCAAAAGAACACACGCATTATCATCGAATCGGATATAAGATCCGTCTGCACGACGAACTTCCTTCTTTGTGCGAACTATCAAAGCCTTGGATACCGTACCCTTTTTGATTTCGCTTGAAGGGATAACATTCTTGACCGCAACGACAATAACATCACCTACGGACGCATAACGACGGCGGGTACCGCCAAGTACACGGATACAGAGTACCTCGCGCGCACCGCTATTGTCGGCAACATTCAACTTAGATTCTACCTGTATCATAATTACTTAGCCTTTTCTATAATGTTAACCAATCTCCATCTTTTAGTTTTGCTCAGAGGGCGAGTTTCCATGATCGATACTGTATCACCGACATTGCACTCGTTCTTTTCGTCATGAGCATGGTATTTCTTCGTCTTGCTGACGAACTTACCATAAATTGGGTGTTTCTCCTTAAACTTGGATACGACAACTATCGTCTTATCCATCTTGTTGCTTATAACGACACCCGTTCTCTGTTTCCTTAAATTCCTTTCTTCCATGTAGGTACAATTTTATTTGTTAAGTTCCCTCTGACGCAGCTCACACTTCATGCGGGCAATATCACGACGAAGCTTCTTAATTTGTGAGTGATCCTCTACAGGAGAAATATGGTGGTTGAACTTCATGTTTGTATAGTTAGCAACCTCTGCTGCTATACGCTCTGTAAGTTCAGCAGTTGTCAATTCTCTTATTTCTGCGATTTTCATATTTATCAAGCGTTTTTGTCGTAATCACGTCTAACAATAAACTTAGTTGTAGTCGGGAGTTTCTGTGCGCCAAGGCGCAAAGCTTCCTTCGCAACTTCATAAGGTACACCTTCTATTTCGAAGAGAATGCGTCCCGGTTTAGCAGGGAACACATATTTATATGGGTCTCCTTTTCCTTTACCCATTCGAACGTCGGCAGGCTTCTTTGTAATAGGCTTGTCTGGAAATATGCGGATCCATACCTGACCTTGACGTTGCATATAACGAGTTATAGCAACACGGGCGGCCTCAATTTGCTGGGCGGAAATCCATCGCGTTTGAAGAGCCTTAATTCCAAAACTTCCAAATGCGAGGTCTGTGCCACGGTGTGCCACGCCCTTCAAACGACCGCGACCTTTTTGCGGTCTTCTATATTTTTGTCTTTTCGGCTGTAACATGTCTCAAGAATTTAACGGTTTGACTTTCTGTTTCTGAACTTCCTGCCACCATTGTTACGATTGGTGTCCTTGGACTGTGCGAAATTAGGCGACAAGTCCTTCTTTCCGAAGATCTCTCCACGGCAGATCCAGACTTTTATGCCGAGCAGGCCTACCTTTGTGAGTGCTTCTGCAAGACAATAGTCGATATCTGCGCGGAACGTATGTAAAGGTGTTCTGCCTTCCTTGTACATCTCCGAGCGAGACATTTCCGCACCGTTCAAACGACCGGAAATCTGGACCTTGATACCTTCTGCGCCGGAACGCATAGTGTTAGCTATGGCAGTTTTAATTGCACGACGGTAAGCTATTTTGCCTTCCACCTGACGGGCAATGTTGTTTGCGACGATGACAGCATCCAACTCAGGGCGCTTCACCTCGTAAATGTTGATTTGAACATCCTTATCAGTCAGCTTTTTCAACTCTTCTTTGAGTTTGTCGACTTCCTGGCCACCCTTGCCGATGATTATACCCGGACGAGCAGTGCACACAGTAATCGTCACAAGCTTAAGTGTACGTTCAATTACTATCTTGGAAACGCTTGCCTTAGCAAGGCGCGCATTCAAGTATTTGCGGATTTTACTATCCTCAAGTATATTGTCACCGAAATCCCTACCGCCAAACCAGTTTGAATCCCAGCCTCTAACAATACCGAGGCGGTTGCTTATTGGATTACATTTCTGTCCCATAGTTACTCCTCCTCTCCGTTAGTTTTAGTATCCACATATACTGTCACATGATTAGAACGCTTGCGAATTCTGTATCCTCTTCCCTGCGGGGCCGGTCTCATACGCTTGAGAGTGGCTCCCTCATCGACAAATATCCTTGTTATATACAATTCGCCGTTCTCAGCCTTTCTTTCATTCTTCTGCTCCCAGTTGGCGATCGCTGAACGGACCAACTTCTCGAGATCATTCGATGCATTCTTCGAGCAGAATCTAAGAGTGGCAAGAGCTTTGCCTACCTCCATACCTCTTACAAGATCTGCTACGTAGCGCATCTTGCGTGGAGACGAAGGGACGTTGCGCAGTCTTGCAACATAGACGGTCTTTTTGGCCTCTTTCTGTCTCTGGGCCATTTTCGTTTTTCTTGATCCCATTATATAGTTTTCTTAATTTCGTGATTCTGTTTACTTCTTCCTATTACCTGCATGACCGCGGAAGGTACGTGTAAGGGCGAACTCCCCGAGTTTGTGCCCCACCATATTTTCAGTGATGTAAACAGGGATGAATTTATTTCCGTTGTGGACAGCAATGGTATGTCCCACAAAATCTGGGGAAATCATCGACGCCCTGGCCCAAGTTTTAATGACGTTCTTCTTACCGCTCTCGTTCATATCAAGAACCTTCTTTTCGAGCTTGACGTTAATATATGGACCTTTTTTTAATGATCGACTCATATTCTACTTAGTTAACTTGATTACTTATTACGTCTTTCGATTATGTACTTATTAGATGCCTTCTTAGGGGCACGAGTCTTAAGGCCCTTAGAGTACAAGCCGTTGCGTGAACGTGGATGTCCACCTGATTGACGACCTTCACCACCTCCCATTGGGTGATCATGAGGATTCATGACAACACCACGGTTGTGAGGGCGACGACCCAACCAACGTGAACGACCTGCCTTGCCTGAGGATTCCAGTGCATGGTCAGAATTGCTCACGCTACCAATAGTAGCGCGGCAAACGGAAAGAACTTTTCTAATCTCACCCGAAGGTAATTTAATTACGCTGTAACGACCTTCGCGTGATGTCAACTGAGCAAAATTGCCTGCGGATCTCACCATCTTGGCACCCTGGCCAGGACGCAGTTCGATATTGTGTATAACAGTACCGACCGGAATGTTCTGAAGAGGCAAAGTGTTGCCAAGATCCGGAGCGACATTGTCACCCGACAGGAGTGTTGTTCCTACCTGCAATCCGTTAGGGGCTACAATGTAGCGTTTTTCACCATCTGCATAAAACAACAGAGCTATACGAGCCGACCTGTTTGGATCGTACTCTATTGTTTTAACCACAGCTGGAACTCCATCCTTATCTCTCTTGAAGTCGATAATACGTATCAGTCTCTTATGACCGCCACCTCTGTAACGTGTAGTCATTTTACCATAATTATTACGTCCGCCTGTACTTCTCTTACCGAATACAAGACTTTTCTCTGGCACTGATGCAGTAACATCATCAAAAGTGCCAATAGCTTTGTGTCTTTGACCTGGAGTAGTTGGTCTAAATTTGCGAATGCCCATATTAATTAAATGTTACTAAAGAAATCGATAGTTTCACCTTCCTTAAGGGTTACAATCGCCTTCTTATAGGCATTTGTCTGACCCTTGATCACACCTGAGCGCGTATAACGGCTCTTACGCTTACCAGCGTATTTGATAGTGTTCACAGAAACTACACTTACATTATATTTTGCTTCTACTTCTTTGCGGATCTCGATCTTATTGGCCTTAGGATGCACAATGAAGCCGAACTTGTTGTTCTGCTTTTCGGTAACATCTGTCATCTTTTCTGTGACCAATGGTTTTATTAGATATGCCATATGTGCCTCCT
Organism: uncultured Bacteroidaceae bacterium; assembly: GCA_964537205.1. Lineage (GTDB taxonomy): Bacteria > Bacteroidota > Bacteroidia > Bacteroidales > Bacteroidaceae > Colivivens. The sequence goes on along the minus strand of CAZHZH010000011.1, from coordinate 29,588 downwards.
TATTATTTGTTTAATGTTTCATCAACCAACTTAAGCGCACTTTCAGTCACAACGAGTACATTTGCATTCATTACATTATAGGTATTGAGTGCACTTACCGCTGCGACATTTACACGCTGTATGTTACGAGCCGACAAATATACGTTTTTATTATTTTCTGGCAAAACAAGAAGAAGTTTTTTTCCTTCTATGTTAAGATTTTTCTGCAGTTCAACAAAGGATTTTGTTTTTGGAGCCTCAAAATCGAAGTCCTCAAGTACAATAATCGCATTTTGTTGTGCCTTGTAAGTCAACGCGCTTTTACGTGCGAGCTGTTTAACCTTCTTGTTTAACTTAAAATTATAGTCACGTGGCTTAGGACCGAATACACGGCCTCCACCGCGAAGGACTGGAGACTTAATATCACCACGACGTGCGCCGCCACCACCTTTCTGGCGGATAAGTTTGCGTGTGGAGCCTGTGATCTCACTTCTTTCCTTTGACTTATGCGTTCCTTGGCGTTGAGCTGCCAAATACTGATTTACCGCAAGATATACTACGTGGTCGTTAGGTTCAATTCCGAAGATAGCGTCATTCAATTCAACCTTCTTACCAGTCTCTTGACCTTTAATGTTTAAAACTGAAACTTCCATTACTTCTTAATTGTTACGATTGAACCTTTGCATCCAGGAACAGACCCTTTCAGAAGAAGAAGGTTGTGTTCTGGAATTATCTTTATTACCTGGAGGTTATGTGTCGTTACTTGCACATTGCCCATTTGTCCACCCATTCGTAGGTTTTTGAATACACGCGAAGGCGTGGCACAAGCACCTATTGAACCTGGTTTACGCAGACGGTCGTCCTGACCGTGAGTTGACTGACCCACACCTCCGAAACCGTAGCGTTTAACAACGCCTTGGAATCCTTTACCTTTTGATGTTCCGACAACATCAACATAAGGAGCATCGTTGAAGAGTTCTACTGTGATAACGTCTCCAAGATTGTGTTCCTCATCAAATGTGAACTCAGCCAAGTGTCTCTTTGGAGTTGTTCCCGATTTCTGGAAGTGTCCTTTCATTGGCTTTGTAGTGTTCTTCTCCTTGGCCTCTTCGAAGCCAACCTGAACAGCGGCATAGCCATCTTTTTCGACAGTCTTCACCTGGGTTACAACACAAGGACCTACTTCGATAACAGTGCATGGAAGATTCTTTCCATCAGCACTGAAAACGGATGTCATTCCGATTTTTTTCCCTAATAATCCTGGCATTTCTTAATTTGTTTAATTGTTTCTTGAATCCTAAACCTTTATTTCTACTTCTACACCACTTGGCAATTCAAGTTTCATAAGCGAATCTACAGTTTTTGGAGTAGCGTCGTAAATATCAATCAGTCTTTTGTACGTACTTAATTGGAATTGTTCACGAGACTTCTTGTTAACGAATGTGCTTCGGTTAACTGTGTAAATACGCTTGTGGGTAGGAAGTGGGATTGGACCACTTACTGTAGCGTCTGTAGCCTTCACTGTCTTGACAATCTTCTCCGCGGACTTGTCCACCAAGTTGTGATCGTAAGATTTTAGTTTGATTCTAATTTTCTGACTCATCGTTTTTTACTTTTATACTTTTGTTTAAGTCCAAGTGCCGGTTAAGAGTCGTATGCTAACCAGCACAATGACCATTATTATATTATATTATACCAAGTCCGCGCGTCCGCCACACTCTTGAAGTACCGCCTTTGCGACACTACTTGAAACTGGGGCGTGATGATCATAGGACATCGTTGATGTCGCGCGTCCTGAAGTTATTGTACGAAGGGCCGTTACATATCCGAACATTTCGGACAATGGCACCATAGCCTTTATTATTCTGGCGCCTGAGCGGCTGGTATCCATTCCCTCGACTTGACCTCTACGTTTGTTCAAGTCGCCGATCACATCACCCATGTTCTCCTCTGGAGTTACAACCTCAAGCTTCATGATTGGTTCCATAAGGACGGGCTTTGCTTGGGCACAAGCATTCTTGTAAGCTTGAAGTGCACAGATTTCGAATGAGAGTTGGTCGGAATCCACTGGGTGGAAAGAGCCGTCAATCAGACGTACTTTCAATGAGTCCATAGGGAAGCCTCCGAGAATACCATTGCTCATAGCGTTTGTGAATCCCTTTTGCACAGCTGGAATGAACTCCTTAGGAATATTACCACCCTTCACCTCATCAATGAACTGGAGTCCTCCCTGTTTGAAATCTTCGTCTACCGGCCCCACCTCTACTATGATGTCGGCAAACTTACCACGACCACCTGATTGCTTCTTGTATACTTCACGCAAGTTAACTGTCTTGGTAATTGCTTCTTTATAGTTTACTTGTGGCTTGCCCTGATTACACTCGACTTTGAACTCACGCTTCAGACGGTCTATGATAATATCAAGGTGAAGCTCACCCATACCAGAGATAACAGTCTGCCCACTCTGTTCATCTGTACGTACGGTAAAAGTCGGGTCTTCTTCTGCAAGTTTAGCCAGTCCGACAGAAAGTCGGTCAAGGTCTTTTTGTGTTTTCGGCTCTACTGCGATACCGATTACTGGTTCAGGGAAATCCATCGACTCAAGTACGATAGGAGCAGTCTCATCACAAAGGGTGTCACCTGTGTGGATGTCCTTCAACCCCACAACGACACCAATATCTCCCGCAGAAATTTCGTCTACCGGATTCTGATGATTTGAGTGCATTTGGAAGAGGCGGGAAACACGTTCCTTTTTACCCGAACGACTATTGTAAACATAAGAACCAGCCACAACTTTTCCAGAGTATACTCGAATGAAAGTCAGACGACCCACATACGGATCAGTGGCTATCTTAAATGCAAGAGCCGCCGTCTTGTCGTCTTCATCTGGTTTGCGGTCTTCCTCTTCCTTTGTTACAGGATTCGTGCCGACTACATTAGGAGTATCAAGTGGAGACGGAAGGAAAGCGCAAACATAATCGAGCAAGGTCTGAACCCCCTTATTTTTAAAGGAGGATCCGCAAAGCATTGGAGTAATCTCCATGCTGACCGTTCCCTTGCGTATAGCATTGATAATCTCCTCTTCTGTTATAGTAGAAGGATCGTCAAAGTACTTCTCCATCAAAGCCTCATCGAATTCCGATGCGGTTTCAAGGAGTTTGTCTCTCCATTCATCAGCTTCCGCCTTCAAGTCAGCGGGTATTTCATCCACTTCGTATTCCGCGCCGAGAGTCTCATCATGCCAAAGGATAGCTTTCATTTTTATGAGGTCTACAACTCCCTTGAAGTTCTCCTCCGCTCCAATTGGAATGACGATCGCACATGGTCTTGCGCCAAGAACCTCTTTCATTTGGCGCAATACTTCGAAAAAGTCAGCGCCAGAACGGTCCATTTTGTTAACGTATCCAATACGAGGCACATTATATTTATCAGCTTGACGCCATACCGTTTCCGACTGCGGCTCAACTCCGCCAACGGCACAATATGCGGCAATCGCCCCATCGAGGACACGCAGCGAACGTTCAACTTCTGCGGTGAAGTCGACGTGTCCCGGAGTATCAATCAAGTTGATTTTATATTTATTGTTGTTCCAGTTCCAATAAGTTGTAGTTGCAGCTGAAGTAATAGTGATACCACGTTCCTGCTCCTGTGCCATCCAGTCCATAGTAGCAGCACCATCATGAACCTCACCAATCTTATGCGTAAGTCCTGTGTAATACAGAATACGTTCCGAAGTTGTTGTCTTACCGGCATCGATATGAGCCATGATACCAATGTTACGTGTCAAATGCAAATCACGTTTAGCCATAAATTATTTTTCCCTTTACCTAATTACCTTTACTCTTAATATCAATTTGCGTTTAGAATCTGAAATGTGCGAATGCGCGATTAGCTTCAGCCATGCGGTGCATATCCTCCTTACGCTTGAACGCTCCACCTTGCTCGTTATAAGCATCCATAATCTCAGCAGAAAGCTTCTCAGCCATATTTTTCCCAGAGCGTTTACGAGCGAACGAGATCATATTCTTCATTGAAATTGCCTCCTTACGATCCGGGCGTATTTCAGTAGGCACTTGGAATGTCGCACCACCGATACGGCGTGATTTTACCTCTACTTGCGGGGTAATATTATCAAGAGCCTTCTTCCAAATCTCAACAGAAGGCTTGTCTGCATCCTTCATTTTGTTTTCCACAATTGAAAGTGCGTTGTAAAAGATAGAGTAAGCGATACTCTTCTTGCCGTCATACATTAGGTGATTTACGAATTTAGTCACCTTTACATCACCATAAACCGGATCCGGCAGGATCACGTGTTTCTTTGGTTTAGCTTTTCTCATTGTTTTTGTTTGTTTGAATTTTAGTCTGAGGTTGCAAATTGTGTTACTTCAACATTCTCTCTCGAACGTTTACTCAACCATCTTTAGCGTCCATCAAACCAACCGATTGAACATTTTGATTTGTTTGTCACTTTTTAGCCTTTGGACGCTTTGCTCCATATTTTGAACGTCGCTGTGTGCGGCTTTCCACACCAGCAGTATCAAGCGCACCACGAATAATGTGGTAACGAACACCTGGAAGGTCCTTCACACGTCCACCACGAACAAGAACAATTGAGTGCTCCTGCAAATTGTGTCCCTCTCCAGGGATGTATGAGTTAACTTCCTTTTTGTTTGTCAGGCGGACACGCGCAACTTTACGCATCGCCGAGTTAGGCTTCTTTGGTGTTGTAGTGTAGACACGGACGCATACGCCACGACGCTGCGGACATGAATCCAATGCAGGCGACTTGCTCTTGTCTTCCAGCACCTTTCTACCTTTTCTTACTAATTGTTGAATAGTAGGCATTTCTTTAATTATTATATTATTATTTATATATTAACATTCAATTCGCTTCGCTCCGCCTTGTATGGTGAGATAAACTTATCATGCGCCAGACGAGGTAACGCCTACGCACAATAGTCCAAAAAGCGGTGCAAAGGTAGTAAAAATCTTTCAAACGCCATCTTTAAAATGAAATTTTTATACATAAACCTTATGCATTTCAATAAAAAACCTTCGTTTTTAATTATTAGAACGTCTGACAACCTGTCTTAATGACACAAATGCCATCGTTGCACTGCAAACAAAAAGAGGCTGAATGCGCTTGTTTAAACACCTTCAGCCTCCTAAAGTTACAAATGAATCCAACTCGGATTACGCCTCACCTGTTCCAAACGGAGCTATGGTCCTGCTCATGTCCGGTTGATGTAAATCTATTTTGCCAAATTGGGACTCATAATCGCCAATTCTTTTCTGTAGAGCCATCATTAGGCGTTTTGCATGTTCTGGAGTCATGATAATGCGAGACCGTACCTCCGCCTTTGTCGTTCCCGGTAGGAACGCAGCAAAGTCAATCACGAACTCTGATGTAGCATTTGCTACTATCGCAAAATTCGAATAAACACCAGACGCTACTTCAGGTTTGATTTCCACCTGCAATTGATTATTGTTTTCGTTATCCATATTGTATTATATATATAAAATGTACGCGCGCGTAATTAATGTATAAGCCTATTAATAATGTGTACATACGATCCCGCTAACAGCTCTTTTTACTTGTCACGTTTGCTATATTCACTCAGACCTGTACGCAAGAAAGCCTTGTAATGGTCTACATTGTCATCAAATGTATAGCTTGCAGTCAATGGTTTTCCGTTGCTATCAAGCAATACGTAGAAAGGCTGTGCATTTGCACCAAACTTTGAACTTTGGAAGTAACTCCATTTATCGCCAACTGTCCGCAACTTTTTTTTCTGTCCGTTGACTGTCACTATTATAGGTTCTGGTAGAGGTGTCTTATCATCAACGTATAATTGAATAAGAACATAGCTTTTCGATAATATATCCGACACTTGAGTATCAGTCCACACCGCAGCCTCCATTTTCCTACAGTTAACACAACCATATCCTGTAAAATCAATTATAACAGGTTTATTCTCAGCTTTTGCAATCTGCATGCCCAAATCATAATCTGCAGCACGCACTTTCACATATGCTGGTTGTAAATTAAAGTCTTGTGTCGACATTGGCGGAGAAAACGCGCTGACGGCTTTCAACGGAGCCCCCCACAACCCAGGCACCATATATATTGCGAATGCCAGGGAAATAAGTCCGAGGAAGAATCGGGTCACTCCAATATTCCGTTCTTCGGCGTCATCATGAGGGAATTTTATAAACCCGAACAAGTACAAGGCGAGGCACAAAGCCAACCCGATCCACAACGCAAGGAACGTCTCCCTGTCGAGTATATGCCAACCATATGCCAAGTCAGCCACCGAAAGGAACTTGAGTGCGAAAGCAAGTTCAATGAATCCAAGCACGACCTTCACCGTATTCATCCAACCTCCGCTTTTCGGCATGGACTTCAGCCAACTTGGGAATATGGCAAAGATGGTGAATGGCAACGCAAGAGCTATTGCGAACCCAAGCATTCCTATAGCCGGCGAAAGTATATCACCTGAAGTAGACACTTCGACAAGCAAGAATCCGATAATAGGACCTGTACACGAGAAACTGACAAGAGTCAGTGTAAACGCCATGAGGAAAATGCCGATAAGCCCGCCTGTCTTCTCCGCCTTACTGTCAACAGCATTGCTCCACGACGACGGGAGTTGGAGTTCGAATGCACCAAAGAACGATGCCGCGAAAACCACCAACATAAGGAAAAAGAATATGTTGAATATGGCATTGGTCGACAGGGAGTTGAGAGCACTCGCCCCGAACAATGCCGTAACGATTAGTCCTAATGCCAAATAAATTACGACAATCGACACCCCATATATAATAGCATCATGTATACCTTTACGCCTATCACCAGATCGTTTTAAAAAGAAACTGACCGTCATTGGGATGATTGGCCATACACATGGAGTCACAAGTGCCACAAGTCCGCCAAGCAACCCGAGGACGAAAATATGCAAAAGGCTATTATCTTCGGCAGTCTTATTTTCATACGCCTTAAGCTGATCAATGACTGGAGCCCATAAGTCCTCATCAACGTCTGACAGGCTCAAGACTGAAGTTGAATCTCCGTCAATGGAGTCTGCTACAACACTCTCTACAGTTTCATCAACGTCCTGTTCTGCTTGTGGTTCTTCAGATATGTCACCTTCCGCTATCGGTTCATTTAGAGCTACTACCTCTTCTTTTTTTTTACTATCAGTATTCACCTTTGCCTTCGACTCACCATCATAAGCGAAGTCCACCTTAGTAGGCGGGGTACACATTTGATCATTGCATGCCCCATATTCGAGGTAGCCCTCAATATGGTACTTTCCACCTTCTAAAGAGACCTTTTGAACGAATGCAGCTGAATTTTCGAAGTAATACACCTCAGCCTCAAACATGTCCTCATACTTCTTCGTAGCAGTGCCCTTCGGAGTCAATACACCATTAAGTTTTGCACCACTGATCTTATCTATATTGATAGTTGTGGGGGTAGGTCCATACTCAACCTTTTCGGTCGAGTACATGTGCCATCCCTTCTGGATAGTTGCAATGAAAGTTATCTCACCTTCTGTTGACGACACCTCTTTAAATTGCGTCTTCACTTGAACCGGATTAGTAATTTGCGCGGATACCAGCGAAACAACAGCAAGGAACACACAAGTAATCGTCATTTTAAGTCTTGTCATAATACTACCTTTCTTAATATTCACTGCAAATTTACTACAATTTTATGTACCGTCAAACACGATTAAGAATTATTAAGTACAAAAATGCAAATCACAGAGATGAAAATTCAGAGTATAACCAGTTATTATATCATGTACCCTCCCGAATCCAAGCGTATCAGGAGCAGGAAAAGCAGGAGCGAATGAACGACGGAGGCATATATTCATGCACTCCTACATCTTGATTTAATCCAACACTGAATATTCGCCACACCTGTCAATACATAAGCACGTGCGTCAATGTCCTGCGTGTTCATGCATAGTCGGTCATGACAAACTAAACATCAATGGTCTGCAGAGTGGAAAACGAAGCTTTGCCATGTCGTATGGGTACGTCAAGGCTTATCTGGCTTTTTACCTTTTTCTTTCCTTGTCTTGCCGGTTTGAATTTCAACTTCTTGACGACGCGTACGGCTTCATCATCCAACTCCCGCCCCAGACTGCGGACAATTCGGGTTTCACGTATTCTACCCTTTTCATTGATCACACATACCATTTGGATAATTCCGCTTACATCCGCCTTACTGGGAACATATTTGAAATTCTGCTCGATAAACTGATTGAGAGCCTTCTTGCCGCCTTTATACGTAGCGGCTTCCATAGGTTCGAGCGACAATATCCGTTCGCGAGAACCATCATCCGGAAATCCAAACTCAAAAAACTGCGCCCGCCCTTGCAAACAATTCAGACAAAGCATCATGAGCATAAAAAAAACTGTCTTTTGTTTCATCTCTATAACTTCTATGATGCAAAAGTAATTAATCTTAGGCTTTTTCAAAAATAAATCCACAAGAAATTTACAACTATCAGTTTAATTCGCTAAATTTGCAGTTCCAATAAGGGGTAACAGTATACAAATACAAAAGAATGGTTTCAACGAAGAAGATCAAAAGCGCACTGATTTCAGTGTATCACAAGGACGGATTAGAAGAATTGCTGGCTGAGCTGAATAAGAATGGCGTAAAGTTCTTGTCTACAGGCGGCACACAGGCATTCATTGAGGATATCGGTTATGAATGCAAGAAGGTTGAGGAACTGACGACATATCCTTCGATACTCGGAGGGCGTGTCAAGACTTTGCATCCGAAAGTTTTCGGTGGCATATTAGGCCGTCGCGAACTGAAATCAGACAGGGACGAGATGGAAAAATACGGGATACCTGAGATCGACTTAGTCGTGGTAGACCTATACCCATTCGAAGATACAGTGGCACACACTAATGACGAATCAGAGATCATTGAGAAAATAGACATTGGGGGTATTTCACTCATCCGCGCAGCTGCAAAGAACTTCAACGACGTAGTGATAGTTCCAAGTAAGAATGAATACAGTGCTTTGGTTGATATTTTGAAAAGACAAGGAGCGGAGACCTCCAAAGAACAACGCAAATGGTTTGCCGAGCGTGCGTTTGCTACGAGTTCCGCCTATGATAATGCCATCCACGCATATTTCAGCAAGGCATAAGCATGCGTAGCACGGCAATTGGAAAAAGACAATACAATATATAATATAAGGATTGAATATGGGATTTTTTTCAAGTCTTTTCTCACTGACACAAGATATAGCGATGGACTTGGGTACTGCCAATACCATCATTATAAGCAACGGAAAGATCGTTGTCGACGAGCCTTCTGTCGTTGCGTTAGACCGCAAGACAAACAAGATGATAGAAGTCGGCAAAAAAGCCAAGATGATGCATGAGAAGACACATCCGGACATTCGAACTTGCAGGCCATTGAAAGACGGAGTAATTGCGGATTTCAACGCATGCGAACAGATGATGCGCGGTCTTATCAAAAAGATAAATAATGGGCATAGCTTTCTTACCCCTTCATTAAGGATGGTTATCGGAGTGCCATCGGGTTCAACCGAAGTAGAGCTACGCGCCGTTCGCGACAGCGCAGAGCATTCCGGCGGGCGTGATGTTTATCTTGTATTTGAACCTATGGCCGCCGCTATAGGTATTGGACTTGATGTCACAGCTCCAGAAGGACACATGGTAGTCGACATAGGGGGTGGCTCTACCGAAATTGCCGTCATCTCGCTTTGTGGTATTGTATCAAACAGTTCCATACGGGTGGCGGGAGATGAGCTAACTGCGGATATACAAGAATACATGAGCCGTCAGCACAATGTCAAGGTCTCAGAGCGTATGGCCGAACGCATAAAAATCAATGTCGGATCAGCACTGACAGACCTTGTTGATAACGCGCCAGAGGAATATGTGGTACACGGACCGAACCGAATCACCGCTCTCCCAATGGAAATATCCGTTTGCTATCAAGAAATAGCACACTGTATCGACAAATCTGTAGCGAAAATAGAAACGGCTATACTAAACGCACTTGAAAAGACGCCACCAGAGATTTACGCTGATATAGTGAAAAACGGTATTTATCTCACCGGCGGAGGAGCTTTATTAAGAGGGCTTGACAAACGGTTGACAGACAAGATCCACATTCCGTTCCACATCGCAGAAGACCCGTTGCACAGCGTTGCAAAGGGAACGGGAATCGCTTTGAAGAACCTCCATCTCTATGATGCCGTCCTAATGCGGTAGGACATACGGCAATGAGTTTGTAAATAATGGCAAGCTTGCTTCGCTATGCAGAATCTTATTGACTTTATCATAAAGTACAAATATTGGTTCGTGTTCTTTCTTATGGAAGGATTCTGCCTTGCCATGCTATTCAGATTCAACACCTATCAAGGTAGCGTATTCTTCACCACCGCCAACACACTCGTCGGAGGAGTATATTCGACCGTTGACGGGATAACATCATACATGAGCCTTGGCAAATTGAATGAACAGTTGGAGGCAGACAACGAGATGCTACGCGAAGAAATACATGCGATGAAGCAAGAACTCGCATCTCATAGGATCGACACTATAAAGTATGCGGGATTCAACAGCCGCAAATACCATCTCGTCAATGCGCTAATCATCAACGCCACGACCCATCACAGCAACAACCTGCTTACACTTGACAAGGGTTATAGCGACGGACTAAAGCCTGAAATGGGTGTAATCTGTTCACGGGGTGTCGTAGGCATTGTATACCTCACGTCTGCACATTATTCTGTGATTATGCCGCTTATAAATGTAAAATCAAGAGTCAGTTGCCAGTTGAAGAACCAAAAGTCATTCGGTTCATTGGAATGGAAATTCGGCGACTCTGAATATGCATACATGACAGGAGTACCTTTACACGTCAAAGTCGCAAAAAACGAGGTGGTTGAGACCAGCGGATTCTCTGACATTTTCCCGTCGGGAATCCCTATTGGACGCGTGGAAAGCGTTGATACAGCACCCGACGGTCTGTCACACTCCATCAAAGTCCGGTTATCTGTAGACTACACTTCGGTCCGGAACGTCAGCATTATAACGAACTACTCTCATGCGGAGAAAAAAAAGTTAGAGTTTGACGCCGACTCATTGATGAACATTAATTAGCCCTTATAAAAAAATTAGCACAAGCGCACTACAACAAATTGCCAATGGGACGCAAGACATTTATACGACTTGGGAGGATGCTACTGCTACTTGCTGTACAGTTGATGGTGCTAAACCATCTGCATCTGTTCGGCTATGCCACCCCATTGATTATTGGCTATATGATAATCTGCTTTGAGACAGGAGAGTCACGCATGTCCCTACTATGGTGGGGCTTCTTTACAGGACTCATCTTCGACATGTTCTCCAACACTATGGGAATGTGTACTGCCTCATGCGCCCTCTTGGCAATGACAAAACCATATATACTAAAACTCTTCATGCCTCGCGACGTGGTAGGATCATTCCGACCGACAATCAAAAACATGACCCTATCACATTATATATGGTATACCCTTACATGCATGGGACTGCTTCATTTCACATTCTATTTTCTCGAAGCATTCTCATTATCAGACCTTCTACTGACCATTGGAGCGATGATAGGAGGAACAGTGATTGCGACACTGGTATCTGTTTGTGTAGAATACATCGTACACAACAAACTTGAGGAAAGGGAAGTCATATAATGAAGAATTTTGAACTGCAAAGGAGGCAATACGTTATTGCCGGCATAGCAATAGCCATCGTGTTCATTTATATCATACGCCTCGCTTATTTGCAACTACTTCCTAATGACTATGAACAAATAGCATGGAACAATGCGTTGTACAACAGGGTTATTTTCCCTTCCAGAGGTTCTATATACGATAGAAATGGCAAACTCATAGTCTACAATGAGCCAGCATACGACGTTATGGTCATCACAAGGGAAATGGGAGACCTGGACACTCTCGATTTATGCAAGACACTGCACATGACGAAAGAACAATTCGTGGAGCGAATGGAACAAATACGCGACAGAAGGAAGAATCCCGGCTACTCTTCATATTCACAACAATTGTTTCTTCCACAAATATCCGCGGCAGACTATCTTGTATTGCAAGAAAAAATGTTCCGTTTCAAAGGATTCTATGTCAGGGAACGCAATTCGCGCCAATATCGTTATCCATACGCAGCCCATGTTCTCGGTTATGTAGCAGAAGTATCCGGTAATGACATTGCAAAGGATGATTATTACAGCGCAGGAGATTTTATAGGGAAACAAGGAGTTGAGCGTTCTTATGAAAGCATACTACGAGGCAAGAAAGGAATTGAGGTGCTTCTAAGGGACTCACGTGGTAAAATCCAGGGAAGGTACAAGAATGGAGAGGAAGACCAGCAACCAGAGCCTGGAAAGGACATAATGCTAAGTCTTGACATTGACCTCCAAGCCTTAGGCGAACAGCTCATGCAAGGGAAAAAAGGAAGTATAGTCGCTATCGAACCATCAACAGGAGAGATCCTATGCATGGTATCAGCTCCTGCTTATAGCCCAAGAGAATTGGTAGGGAAGGAACGCGGAAAGAATATTATGCAAATGTTGAACGACCCGAACCGACCGATGTTCAATCGTGCCATCTCTGGTACATATCCACCAGGATCCACCTTCAAGCCGTCACAAGCCCTCACGTTCTTGCAGGAAGGCATAGTGAGCGCAGACGGAACATACTACCCTTGCAACGGAGGATTCAACTACAAGCGACTTCACGTTGGATGCCACAGCCACGCATCGCCAATCAGCCTGAAACCTGCTATTGCCACTTCCTGCAATGGCTACTTTTGCTGGGGACTGTACTATATGTTCGGCAATAGAAGCAAATACTCTTCCGTACAAGACGCCATGACTAAATGGAAAGACTACATGGTATCAATGGGATTTGGTTACAAACTCGGCATAGACATGCCTGGAGAAAGTCGCGGCATGATTCCGAATGCGGAATACTACGACAAGCATCTCAGACATTGGAACGCTCTGACAGTGATAAGTATCGCAATAGGACAGGGGGAAGTAACACTTACGCCTCTGCAAATCGCCAACCAAGGAGCTACAATAGCCAACAGGGGATTCTATATAACTCCACATATTGTAAAGGGAATAAAAGGAAGCGCTATTGCCGACAGTTTACAAACCGTCCACTACACAAAAGCGCAATCTACATATTATGAGCAAGTGGTGAGCGGAATGAGGAGCGCCGTGCTTAATGGAACCTGCAAAGGAGCGCAAAACCCGTGGTATGAAGTATGTGGAAAGACGGGAACAGCCCAAAACAGAGGACACGACCACTCTGTTTTCATGGGATTCGCCCCACGTAACAATCCTCGCATCGCTATTGCTGTGTATGTGGAAAATGGAGGATATGGAGCCGCATTTGGAGTGCCGATAGGGGCACTTATGATGGAACAATATATACGTGGCGAACTATCACCCGACAGTAAAATAAGAGCCGCCGCTATTCAACATCGTAATATTGATTAGAACCATGCTACGCGATAACAACAACAAAGGGATTTTTATGTCACTCGACTGGATGACCATCGGAATGTATTTGATTCTAATGGTTTGGGGATGGTTGTCTGTATGTGGCGCATGCTACGATTACAACAATCCCGACCTATTCAGTTTCAGCCTCAATTCAGGAAAGCAATTCGTTTGGATACTCACGTCAATACTATTGGCAGGCGCACTTTTGCTTATTGAAAAACGCTTCTACTATAAGGCATCCTCCTTCATCTACATCATGATGATTCTCATTCTGACAATCACAATTTTTATAGCTCCCGACTCACGAGGATCAAGGTCGTGGATCCCTATCGGACCAATTAAACTCCAACCCGCAGAATTTGCAAAATTTGCCGTAGCATTGGCTGTTGGTAAGTATATGGAGCATTACGGATTCAACATAACCACAATGAAGGATTTCCTTAAAGTGGCAGTAATGATCGTCTTGCCAATGCTTTTAATCATTGCGCAAAAAGAGACAGGAACCGCGCTTGTATACCTGGCTTTCTTTTTCGTCCTCTATCGTGAAGGTATGACAGGCTCAGTGCTTTTTGCGGCATTTGCCTACGTAGTATTCTTTGTTGTTGGAATAAAATATGGTGATGCATACATGGATAGCATGCCCGTGTGCAAAGGGGAATTTTGGGTGCTGTTACTTTCATTCTTTTCCACCATACTGTTAATATGGCACTATGGAAACGACCATAAGGCAGTCAAACACATGTTGACCGTCTGCGGTGGCGCCATACTACTTGCATACCTCTTCTCTGCATACGTCATACCATTTGATGTATGCGTAGTGCAGCTGATAGTCAACATGGCACTAATTATATATATTGCCATATTATGCATATATGATAAATCATACAAGTACTTGCTAATCATAATCTTCGCTATAACTTCAACTGGAGTCTATCACGCATGTGACTACGTTTTCAACAATGTGTTGCGCGAACACCAACGCACACGTATAGAGGTTCTTTTAGGGAAAAACGACGATGTCATGAACGCCGGATACAATGTCAACCAGGCAAAGATCGCAATCGGCTCTGGTGGATTCTTCGGTAAGGGATTTCTGAAAGGTACGCAAACGAAATTGAAGTATGTACCAGAACAAGACACCGATTTCATCTTCTGCACTGTAGGCGAGGAAGAAGGTTTCTTAGGCTCCGCAGGTGTCTTGGTGATTTACCTTGTGTTTATACTACGCCTTATAGTACTCGCCGAACGGCAACCCGATACGTGGGGCCGCGTGTACGGATACAGCGTGGTCAGCATATTTCTGTTCCACCTTTTCGTAAATGTGGGAATGGTGCTCGGATTAACCCCGGTTATTGGTATTCCATTACCATTCTTCAGCTACGGAGGCTCATCACTTTGGGGCTTTACGCTTCTTCTATTCATTTTCCTACGAATGGACGCAGAACGCAACTATAAGAGCAAATAACGCATACAGCCCTTGTAATCCATTATTCGCTTTGTCATTTACACTACTCCGACTTCAACTCAAGTCCAATCCCGCATATACCCTTCAGTTTTCCAGGAGACATTATATGAGCAACTTTGTAAGTATACTGGTGTCCAGAATCAACGTGAACTTTGGGAAGTCCCGCCGTGGTTGTCATATAAGGGAATCCTTGACCATTTGGAATACCTTCACTATTATAAATATCAACAGCTATAGAGTCCAGGCGCACCAAAACGTCATCACACTCCAATGAGCCGGTCAAATAGACCTTATCATACTCATAGGTCTCAGTTGAACGTACTCCAATTGACACATCAATTTCACCATCGCCTATAATTTTAGGAAAATCAAAAACTACCGTATCCTCTGTATCCCAATCCCACAGGTCGACATCGTGAAATTCATCAAGTATCACACCATCCGAGCAAGATAATAACAGCACTATTAAAGCGACAATTATGAGCAAAGAACCCTTACTTCTGTTCATTCCGTTCTTGCTGATTAGTTTGTTGATTACCGTTGCTCTTATGTCTCTTTCTTTTTTTCTTCTGCAGCTTGTCAAACCGGTTGATGTTGTCTTGATCAAGCAAGTCAACAGACCGCGGTACTTTCAGTGTTTCATCCTCACTAAGCGAGGCTGGCTTTTTGCCCTCCCTGTTCATTGCGATTATTTCGAATGCGCGCTTAGCGGAAATAGTTTCTTCTTTCACAAGCATGTGCTTATCAGTGGAGTATGTAATCATGCGCGCCAGAATATCCGATTTGAAATAATAATATTCGTTGTCCAACGTGTAAAGTGTAATCTCTTTAGACGGCAGATTTTTCAACGCTTCAACATACTGGTCTACCTCATAATTCATACAACACTTCAATTTGGCACACTGACCCGCCAATTTCTGTGGATTTAGAGAAATATCCTGGAATCGTGCGGCACTGGTAGACACACTGACGAACTTTGTAATCCATGTTGAGCAACAAAGTTCCCGGCCACACGGTCCTATGCCGCCTATCCTGCCAGCCTCCTGCCTGGCTCCAATCTGTTTCATTTCAATCCTGACACGAAACTTTTCTGCAAGGACTTTAATCAACTGACGAAAGTCCACTCGTTCATCCGCTATATAATAGAATATCGCCTTGTTCCCATCACCTTGGTACTCTACGTCGCCAATTTTCATTTGCAATCCCAAACCCTTGGCGATTTGACGTGATTCTATCATGGTCTCGTGTTCACGGGATTTTGCTTCTGCATATTTATCCAAGTCCACAGTGCGAGCCTTCCTATATATTCTCTTCAGTTCAGTATCAGGTCGGAGGTTCGCCTTTTTTATTTGTAATGCTACAAGGCGGCCAGTCATTGTAACCGTTCCTACGTCATGACCAGGGTTGGCCTCAACAGCTACAACGTCACCCTTCTGCAACTGGAGATTATTTGAATTGATGAAGTAGCCCTTACGAGGAGGTTTGAATTGCACCTCGACCAAATTGGTCGCACGTTCATTGTCAGGCAAATCAGCAAGCCAGTCATATGTATTTAATTTGTCAGTTCGCTTGTTACATCCTTTTTTGCAAAGCCCGCAACAGCAATTACCAACCTTAAAATCATTCATAGTTATAAGTGTATGGTTTCCTTTATTATGCAAAGATACTACAAAAAACTTATATTCACCACTAACTTGCAGTAAATCCAATCACTTTCTCCGTATTTCGACCTATTTGTTGCTATATTGCCGAACAATTTCTGTACAATTCCATAACCAAGATTCTAAAATCACTTGAATATAAGCACCGGCATACTGATGTGCCATTTGTACTCATTCACGCTGGGTGGTTGGATCTTTATATTTATTGTTTAGTTCGATCTTCAAATAATTCATCGATAATTTTGCAAGATTATAAAAAATTCATACCTTTGTAGCCACTAATATGTAAATGATTAATTATAGTATTTATGAAAAAGTATTTTAGTATCATCGCAATTGTGGTGGCTGTTTCATTTACAACACCTGCAACTGCCCAAATTCAATTTGGAGTCAAGGCTGGATTGAATGTAAACAAAGTGAGCCTGGACAATGTAGGCAGTAACTTGGACGGAAAGAACCGCACTGGTTTCTTTGCTGGTATAACAGCTGACTTCACCTTCCCTCTGTTGGGTTTTGGAGGAGATATTTCCGTCCTTTATGACAACAAGGTTGCAGGGACGTCTGATGCCGACCACGACATAGATAAGACTCTCCAGTATATCGACATACCTATCAACATCAAATACACGATAGGGTTCAGCAGCCTTGCAAGTGTGTATGTCGCAACAGGTCCTCAATTTGCCTTCAACATCGGTGATAGACATTGGTCGCTTGATGGACTGACCGAAGGTTGGGAATTAAAAAAATCCGAGTTCTCATGGAATGTCGGGGCAGGACTTACAGTACTAAGCCATGTGCGAATAGGATACAATTTTAATATTGCCATCAGCAAAACGGGTGAGTTGAATATTTTGACTGATGTAGCAGGTAACGCTGTGAAAGGCAAACTAAAAAACAACACACACCAGATATCATTAACCTATCTGTTCTGATAAACCACAATATCATTTATATGTCATCAAGCCTTCGCCCAACAAGCGGAGGCTTAATTATCGGAAATATTGTCTGTGAAGAGCAAAGTTCACGAGTTTTTGTTATCTTTGCACCATGAAATACGCAGATATCATAATGCCGCTTCCTCTTCAAGGCGATTATACCTACAGAGTTCCCGATGAAATCGAAAAGCAAATAAAAATCGGATGTAGAGTAAATGTCCAATTCGGGAAAACAAAGACTTACGTAGGTATAGTTCACAAACTGCATAATGAGGCTCCACAAGGTTGCCAAATAAAACCGATAACAAGATTATTGGATCCTTGTCCATCAGTGAATGCGAAACAGCTTGAATTATGGGAATGGATATCCAACTATTACATCTGTCCGCTTGGCGATGTATTCAATGCCGCAATGCCGGCGGAGCTTAAGACAAACAGTTTCAAGCCTAAGAAGGAAATTTGCGTACGACTTGCTGACGGTGTAGATCCGTCGAGACTCGACATCATACTGAACTTCCTGAAAAAAACCAAGAAGCAACAAACACTATTCGATACATACATTGAAATGTCAGGATATAAGGCCACCGGGACATTCAAGCCTGTGGCAAAAGCAGAGCTGCTTCATCTCTGCCAAGCCACTAATTCAACATTCAACGGGTTAATTGAAAAGAAATTACTCGTTCAATACGAGCATGAAACCAACCGGCTCAACCTTGATGGATTCGTAGTTGAGCCATTGCACGAATTAAATGCGGCCCAGCAGGAGGCATACAATGATATAAATAAAAAACTTGAAGACAAGGACGTTGTATTGCTGCATGGAGTTACTTCAAGCGGAAAGACAGAAATCTATATTCACGAAATTGCCAAAGCGATTTCCGAAGGCAAACAAGTCTTGTATTTATTACCTGAAATCGCTTTGACGACGCAAATAACAGAAAGGCTGCGCAGAGTGTTCGGAGGCATGATGGGAGTATACCACTCTAAATTTTCAGACGCGGAAAGGGTTGAAGTGTACAATAAGCAGTTATCCGACCAACCATTTAATCTAATATTGGGAGTGCGCTCATCCATTTTCCTACCCTTTTCAAATCTTGGGCTTGTCATTGTTGATGAAGAACACGAAACGTCATACAAGCAGCAAGAACCTGCCCCAAGATACCATGCGCGCAATTGTGCAATAGTCCTTGCAAAGATGTTTGGAGCAAAAGTAATTTTGGGAACCGCCACGCCAAGCCTTGAAACTTATCAAATGGCACAATCCAGCAAATACGGATACGTTGAGCTATCACAAAGATACCTAAATGTACAACTACCAGAAATAGAACTTGTAGACATTAAGCGGCTAAGGTTCCAAAAGCGCATGAAAGGGCCTTTCTCCAAGATCTTGCTTGACTCCATCGGCGACTCTTTGGAAAGGGATGAACAAGTGATCTTATTTCAGAACCGACGCGGATTTTCGAACTTCATACAATGCAAGAATTGTGGATGGGTTCCCCGCTGTGAACACTGTGATGTAAGCCTCACGTATCACAAAAAATTCAACCAACTTGTCTGCCACTATTGCGGACGATCCTATGAGATACCAACTATATGCCCCAATTGCAACGAACATGACTTTTCGGAAGTTGGAGTGGGTACAGAGAAGATAGAAGCGATGGTACACCGTTATTTCCCTAAAGCGCGTACTCTCCGCATGGATCTTGATACGGCGCACACAAGAACGGCTTACGAGCAAATAATTCACGACTTCTCCGCACATAAATTTGACATACTTATAGGTACACAGATGATTACCAAAGGACTCGATTTCGACAAGGTCAGCGTAGTAGGAATACTTGATGCCGACACTCTGCTTAATATTCCGGACTTTCGCAGTCACGAACGTGCTTTTCAAGTACTGTCGCAAGTCGCCGGTCGTGCAGGACGTAGGAATGGAAGGGGCAAAGTGATACTTCAGACACGATCCATTGAGTCTGAGACTATAACATACGTAATGAAGAACGATTATAAGGCAATGTATGACACGCAGATGGAAGAGAGGCGTGTGTTTCACTATCCTCCTTACTACCGATTAATCAATGTGTTCCTCCGACATCGCGACCCACTTCGCATTGACCTGCTCGCAAACGATATGGCAAGGATGTTGCGCACGTCTTTTGGAGACAGAGTACTCGGGCCGGACCGTCCGGCTGTAGCGAGGGCCCAATCATTTTATTTACGCAAAATCGTACTTAAACTTGAGAGGAATGCGTCTACCACCAAGGTCAGGGACATCTTGGTTGCCATACAATCGCAGATCATGAGCCAGCCAAGCGCCAACGGACTGCAGACATACTATGATGTAGATCCTGTGTAAAGACAGACACTGACAATATACGTGTCCGACCCCCTCATTTGCCGATGAAGAATGCGAAAGTCATCACTTCCTTTTGTTTTATGTGCAAAAAACCGTAACTTTGTAGCCGAATTTATGTTATTACAAATGAATAATCCAAAACGATGAAAGTATTGAAATTTGGCGGGACATCCGTAGGTTCCGTAGAAAGCATCCTTAATGTAAAGAAGATCGTCGAAGCTCAAGAAGAGCCGGTAGTGGTCGTGGTATCAGCCCTGGGAGGGTTGACAGACAAGTTGATCAGCACATCGAAATTAGCCCAAAACGGTGATGCGAAGTATCTCGACTCATACTATGAGATGGTTCTCAGACACCACGACATGATAGAAAACGTAATAACTAATTCCAGAACGCGAGTAGCCCTCCTGAAGGAGATTGACGAACTACTGGAGGATTTGAAAAGTATATACCAAGGCGTTTTCCTTATTCATGATTTGTCAGAAAAAACATTGAACGCGATTGTGAGTTATGGAGAGAGAATGTCATCAAGAATATGCGCCGCCCTTATCAACAACGCCGTGTTGTACGACTCTTTGACATTCATAAGGACAGAGAAAAAGCAAAACCGCAACTTTCTTGCCGACGAGGAAACAAACAGGCTTGTCAGTGAAACGTTTAACAGCCCATTCAAGGTAGCCGTAGTTGGAGGATTCATCTCAAGAGACGTACACACAGGTGAAATAACCAATCTTGGGCGTGGAGGGAGCGATTACACCGCAAGCATCCTGGCCGCCACCCTTAACGCAAAAGCACTTGAAATATGGACAGATGTTGATGGATTCATGACTGCCGATCCGAAAGTTATCAATACGGCATACACCATAGACCGTTTAAGTTACATAGAGGCCATGGAGCTATGCAACTTCGGAGCGAAAGTGGTTTATCCCCCGACCATATACCCTGTTTGCGTTAAGAACATCCCAATCTACATAAAGAATACGTTTCACCCTGAGGCGACCGGCACAATTATCGAGCAAGACAGCCATGACACACAACGTGCCATTAAAGGAATCAGTTCCATAAATAACACAAGCCTAATTACCGTATCAGGTTTGTCCATGGTAGGTGTCATCGGTGTCAACAGGCGTATATTCACGGCATTAGCGGACAATCAAATAAGTGTATTCCTCGTCAGTCAGGCATCATCGGAGAACAGCACTTCAATTGGTGTAAGGAACGAAGACGCTGAATTGGCATGCGAGGTGCTTAACAACGAATTTGCAAAGGAGATCGAAATGGGGGCGATGTTCCCTATGACGGTGGAGAAGAACCTTGCAACTGTAGCAGTCGTCGGAGAAAACATGAAACACACTCCAGGTATCGCAGGAAAATTGTTCGGTACTTTGGGGCGCAACGGCATCAGTGTGATTGCATGCGCACAAGGAGCGTCAGAGACAAATATCTCCTTTGTCGTTGAAAGCAAGTTGCTCCGCAAATCACTAAATGTCATCCACGACAGTTTCTTCCTTTCTGAATACCAAGTCCTCAACTTGTTTATTTGCGGAGTAGGTACAGTAGGAGGAAGTTTAATCGATCAAATTGCAAGTCAACGCGACAAGTTGAAAAAGGAACGCAACCTGCTACTTAACGTTGTAGGCATAGCAAGCAGTAAGAAAGCCGTGTTCAACCGCGAAGGAATAGATTTGGCAAACTATAAGGAAATTCTAAAACAAAGCGCGCCAAGTGACACCACACGTTTGAAGAACGAAGTGATAGGCATGAACATCTTCAATTCCGTATTTGTGGATTGTACGGCAAGCCAGGAGGTCGCATCACTCTACAACGACTTCTTTGAACACAGCATTTCGGTAGTCGCCGCAAACAAGATTGCGGCATCGTCGAATTACGAGAACTACCAGCGTCTTAAACAAACGGCACGCAAACGAAACGTGAAGTTTTTGTTTGAGACCAATGTAGGAGCCGGGCTTCCTATCATTAACACCATTAATGACCTGATTAACAGTGGAGACAAAATACTGAAGATAGAAGCCATACTGAGTGGCACGCTCAACTATATTTTCAACACCATCAGTGCAGACGTGCCTTTTAGCGAGGCTGTCCGGCGTTCAAAGGAAGAAGGCTATTCCGAACCCGACCCGCGAGTTGATCTTAGCGGCAAAGATGTCATTCGCAAATTAGTAATCCTCTCGCGCGAGTCTGGATACAAAATCAATCAAGAAGATGTTGAACGTCACCTTTTTGTACCAAACGAGTACTTCGAAGGCTCGCTTGAGAACTTCTGGGAAAAATTACCACTGCTTGACGCAGGATTCGAGGCACGGCGTAAGATATTGGAGGGAAAAGGCGAGCATTGGAGATTTGTCGCCAAATTAGTCAACGGAAAAGCGAGCGTGTCCTTGGAAGCAGTGTCTCCAGACCACCCGTTCTATCATCTTGAAGGTTCAAATAATATCATACTACTTACAACAGAGCGTTATCACGACTATCCTATGTTGATACAAGGGTATGGTGCCGGAGCAGATGTAACCGCGGCAGGCGTTTTCGCCGATATTATGAGTATAGCAAACATATAATTCCAATATATTTGAGTCAGAATCAGAATTACAAACCACAAAGGAAACAACAGAGTACCAAACACAAATGAAACACATTATTATTTTAGGAGACGGGATGGCAGATTGGAGCGAACCGAGTTTGGGAAACAAGACGCTTCTGCAATATGCCAATATTCCGTATATGGATATGCTTGCCAGCAAAGGGCAGACAGGCATGTTGAAGACTGTGCCCGATGGTTTTCACCCAGGCAGCGAAGTGGCCAATAGCAGCATTCTTGGTTACGACCAAAATGAAGTTTACGAGGGACGCGGTCCTCTTGAAGCTGCAAGCATAGGTGTCGACCTGGCATCCGATGATATGGCCATACGGTGCAACCTCATTTGTATTGAAGGCGATAAAATAAAAAACCACTCATGCGGGAGGCTTGAGACAGCTGAAGGCGACGTGTTGATAAAGTATTTGCAAGAACACTTGGGAAACGACCGCATACATTTCTATACTGGGGTACAGTATCGCCACCTGTTGGTAATCAAAGGCGGTAACAAACACATAAAATGCGTTCCTCCACACGATGTGCCGGGCCAACCATGGAAGCCTTTATTAGTAAAGGCTGAAATACCCGAAGCACAAGAAACAGCGGATATATTGAACGATTTGATTATCAAATCGCAGAAACTGCTCGCCAACCATCCGCTCAATCTTCAAAGAATCAAGGAAGGCAAAGATCCCGCGAATTCCATTTGGCCGTGGGCAGGAGGCTACCGTCCTCACATGATACCATTAACTACAAGATTTCCCCAAATTCACAGAGGGGCGGTAATTACAGCCGTCGACTTGATAAGGGGCATTGGCTCGCTTGCCGGTTTACGCGTCATCAACGTACCTGGAGCGACAGGGCTGTATGACACTAACTATGAAGGCAAGGCACAAGCAGCCATCGAGGCATTAAAAACCGATGATTTCGTATATCTTCACGTTGAGGCAAGCGACGAGGCAGGTCATGACGGGAACCTGAAGTTAAAGTTACAAACGATTGAAAATCTTGATAAAAGGATAGTTGGTCCAGTCTATGAAGCAGTTAAAGATTGGACAACCCCCGTATGTATAGCGGTCCTCCCCGACCACCCCACACCTGTGCGCCACCGCACACATACAAACGAACCCGTTCCCTTCCTTATATATGCCGATGGAATGGTACCAGACAAAGTACAGACATTTGATGAAATTGCGTGCAAGGAAGGTAAATTCGGATTACTGCAAAAAGACGAGTTCATTAAAACACTGATGAGCATTTAAATGAGTTGAGAACAGACAATATAATTCGAGACAAGCATAACATGAGATATTATAGTACAAATGGCAAGGCTCCCACAGCTGATTTAAAAAAAGCAGTCATAAAGGGACTTGCTGAAGACAAGGGACTCTACATGCCAGAAAGCGTAAAGGTAATGCCGAGGTCGTTTTTCGATAATATTCAAAACATGACATTCCAAGAGATCGCCTCTCGAGTCGCCGACGCATTTTTCGGAGAAGACGTAGAAAAGGAAGCACTGAAGGGTATCGTATACGACACTCTGTCATTTGACTGTCCCGTCATCAAAGTGACTGACAAAATCTATTCACTTGAACTCTTTCATGGACCGACTCTTGCATTTAAGGATGTGGGGGCAAGGTTTATGGCGCGCTTACTGAAATACTTCTTGAGCAAAGAAAAAGTGAATGACGAAGTTAACGTGCTGGTCGCCACCTCAGGCGATACCGGCAGTGCAGTAGCGAACGGATTTCTTGGTGTTGACGGCATAAATGTTTACGTCCTCTATCCCAAAGGCAAGGTCAGTGCCATACAGGAATGCCAATTCACCACACTCGGACACAACATTACCGCAATAGAGGTCGACGGTGTATTCGACGACTGCCAGGCCCTGGTCAAGTCCGCCTTTATGGACGAAGACCTTAACCACCACATGCGGCTAACATCCGCCAACAGTATCAACGTCGCAAGATTCCTTCCACAAGCATTCTATTACTTCTATGCTTATGCCCAGATGAAGAAGCAGGGGCTTGCCGACAACCTCGTAGTTTGTGTACCATCAGGCAACTTCGGAAATATCTGTGCAGGACTGTTTGCGAAGCGCATGGGTCTTCCAATCAAACGCTTCATCGCCTCAAACAACGCCAACCAAGTGTTCTACGACTTCCTGCAGACAGGCACATACACTCCAAGAGCATCGGTGCAGACAATAGCAAACGCCATGGACGTTGGCGACCCAAGCAATTTCGCACGCATCTATGACCTATACAAAGGAGACTACAATGGCATACGCGCCGACATAAGCGGAGCCACTTACTCCGACGACCAAATTGCAGAAACTATACACGACGTATATACAGCGACAGGATATGTGTGCGACCCGCATGGAGCTTGTGGCTACCGCGCGCTGGCCGAAGGGCTCAAGCCCGATGAGACCGGCGTTTTCCTCGAAACCGCACATCCTGCTAAATTCAAGTCTGTAGTCGACAAAATACTTGGTTCGGAAATAAACATTCCGGCAAGTCTGCAACGCTTCATGCAAGGTGAGAAGAAAAACATCACAATGACAAAAGACTTCGCCGACTTCAAGGCATACCTTCTTAAAAAATAAAGCGTGTTTCTAATAAAATATAGAATTGCTTAGAGCGAATAAATGGTAAAGGCGGTATTCTTTGACATAGACGGCACACTGGTATCTTTCACGACCCATCAGATCTTGCAATCAACCATAGACACAGTACGCAAGATACGTGAACAAGGAGTGAAAGTGTTTATCGCCACAGGACGCCCACGGCCCTTCGTCAACAACCTCGGCGACCTTGAATACGACGGAATAATGACCGTCAACGGAGCCGAGTGCAGGTTGGCTGACGGCACAGTCATCCGGCACGACCCTATCCACAAAGACGATCTTGTCCGACTGACAGAGTACTTCCACAAGAATCCGTTTCCGATAGCATTCGCTTCGAACAACGACATTTTCATCACCATGACATCCGTAGAATCAAAGCAGGTCTTTGAGTTGCTCAACATTAAGCCGCCAAGAATCGCTCCCATCGAAGAATGCATGAATAGCGACATCATGCAAATAATAGCGTTCTTCGATATTAATACACAATTAGAGCTGATGGACAACGTTCTGACCGGATGTGCCGCACAACGATGGCATCCATTGTTTGCTGACGTAATTCGAAAGGGGAACAACAAGGCGAAAGGCATTGACACCATGATTGAGCATTACGGAATCCGTCTCAACGAGACGATGGCGTTCGGAGACGGAGGAAACGACATAGAAATGCTCCGCCACGTTGGAATCGGCATAGCAATGGGCAATGCGAGAGACGAGGTAAAACAAGCCGCACGATATGTCACAGAGAATGCTGATGAAGGCGGTATTGCCAACGCTTTGAAGAAATTTATCATGATAAAGTGAAAAAGTTCGACTTAAGTTTTGTCAGTAAAAAAAATTGTCATACCTTTGCACTCGCAAAAAACAATGGTGCCATAGCTCAGTAGGTAGAGCATCGGACTGAAAATCCGTGTGTCACTGGTTCGAATCCCGTTGGCACCACCACAAAACAAATCGTTGAATATCTTATGCTGGATGTTTGACGATTTTGTTTTATGAGACATTCGAAAAACTGAACACATGATAAAAACTTCATTACATTATGCGTAAGTCATTAATAGCACTTGCTTTAGGAACATTTGCCTTAGGCATCACCGAATACGTCATGATGGGTATTCTGCCATATTTGGCAACCGATTTCAAAGTCAGTATTCCAACGGCCGGCTATCTCATCTCAGCCTATGCGTTGGGAGTGTGCGCAGGAGCACCGTTAGTCGCCATATTCTGCAGAAAGTGGCCGCTAAAGAAGATTCTTTACCTGTTGGCAGCAGTCATGCTGACCGCATCATTATGCATGGCAGTCTGCCCTGTCCCGCACGATTCCGCACAAAATGGAGCTGGCTGGCAATTTGGACTGATGATGTTGTTCAGGTTCATAGCCGGAACGCCTCACGGAGCGTTCTTCGGTGTTGGCAGCATTGTCGCCGACAGGTTGTCAAAAGGCAAGGGTTCTGTCTTTGCCGTCGCCATAATGACATCAGGCATGACAGTAGCCAACCTTGTAGGCATCCCGCTGGGAACTCTGCTCACCGGACTCGTTTCATGGCGGCTTGTATTCGCCTTTGCCGCCGTGTGGGATGTATTTATGCTTCTTGCCATATTCAAGTGGATTCCTCAATTGGAACCATTGCCAGACACGGGGGTACGCGGTGAGTTCCGTTTCCTAAAGACCCTTGCACCTTGGATTCTGATTATAGCCACAATCCTGGGCAACGGAGGCATATTCTGTTGGTACAGTTACGTATCGCCTACACTGACGGAGCTGGGCGGTGTGCCGGTCAGCATGATGACGCTTATGATGGTAATCGCAGGCGCGGGCATGGTCGTTGGCAACTTGGTCGGCGGCAAACTGTCCGACAAGTTCGGACCCGGCCACACTTGCAGGGGACTCGAAATAGCCATTTGCGTCAGTCTGATACTGATCGCCCTCACAGCGCAATGGAAATGGTGTAGCATCCCACTTATGTTCATCGCCGCCGGATGCCTGTTTGCCGTGTCGCCTCCACAACAACTACTGTTGCTACGGTTCAGTAAAGGCGGAGAACTACTTGGTGGAGCAATGATTCAGTTGGCTTTTAATCTTGGAAACGCCATCGGCGCTTGGTTAGGCGGACTGCCTATTGACCAGAACGACCCCGAAACATACCACTATCCTGCCGCCATAGGCGCTGTGCTCGCCTTCTTCGGGGTAATATGCTATTTCTTCTTCTGCCACAGATACGAGCGCAGGCTTGCTCGAAAATAACAGCAAACAAAGATATATTAACGATGGAAGTATACATAATCTTGGCGATTGTAGCCATTGCAATGGTGGTGGTTGGCTATTTCATGGGCAATCACGGTAAAAGCAATAAGCCAGACAACCAAGAAATCATAGACACATGGCATCAGCAGGTATCCGACCTCAACGGCAAAACGAAAACCCTTGAGGAGACGATATCAAATCAAGCAGAGCAAATAAAGGTCCTGACGTCAGAGCGCGACGTGCAAAAGGCGCATGTAGAAAACTATATCACGTTGTTGAAAAATCAAAAGGATGAATTCGAAAAGCAACTGAACCGGCAAAAGGCAGAGGCTGACGCTACAATAAAGGATGAAAAGGAACGTAACTCTAAAAGGGAAACGGAACTCAAAGCGGCTTTCGACCAACAATTAGAAGGTTACAAGGAGGCATACGCAAAGCAAATTGCAGAACTGAAAGAATCGCACGACAAGTTGCTCGCTCAAACTAAGGATGGCACCGAAAAACAAATAGAGGCGTTGAAGCAGATGAACAAGGAACAGGTCGACAGCCAGCTCAAACTCATCAAGGAACAGATGCAAACCACGTCAGAGGAAGTCCTCAAACGCCGTCAGGACGAATTGGGAGAAAGGAACAAGGAACAGGTATCCAAAATAATCGACCCTCTCCAGCAAAGCCTGAAGAATATGAAAGAAGCCTTCGACAAATCAAAAGAGCAACAACACGAAGCCCTCACGCGCCTTGACGCCACCATCAAAATCAATATGCAAAAAAGTGCCGAATTAGGAGAGACGGCAGACAGGCTTACACGGGCGCTTACAGGGGAGGTGAAAGTCCAAGGCAACTTTGGCGAATTGAAACTGAAGCAGCTACTCGAAGATTTGGAACTTAAAGAGGGAGAACAATTCGACACACAAGAGACACTGAGGGACAAGGCGGGCAAATCGGCCAAAGGCGACGACGGCAAAGGACTTATTCCCGACTTTATACTGCACTTCCCGAACAACCGGCATGTTGTCGTTGACTCCAAAATGTCGCTGACAGATTACGAACGCTACATGAACGCCGAGGATGGAACACCTGAAAAAACAGCATACCTTAAATCACATATTGCAAGCGTGAGAGCGCAAGTAAAGAGACTTGCGAAAAAAGAATACACAAAATATCTGCCAAGCGGATACAACAAGCTCAACTTCGCCATAATGTACGTACCTATTGAAGGTGCGCTCAACCTTGCCTTGCTTAACGACGACACCCTGTGGCGCGAAGCATACGATGAAGGGGTAATGATATTAGGTCCGCAAACAATGTACATGAATTTACGCGTATTGGAAATGATGTGGACACAAGTACGCCAGCTGAAAAACCAACAAGCCCTGATGGATGCGGCAAATACAGTCATCGACCGTGTGCAGGATTTTGGCATACGCTTCATGGACGTAGAGTCGAGTGTGAACGACACTGTAAAGAAAATCTCAAAATTGAAGATTACAACCGCTGACAATGGAGCAAGTATCATCACTGCGGCTAAAAAACTTCTCAAAGCCGGAGCACAGGAGAATAAGAAGAAAAAGTCGCTTGAAGAGATGGACGACTCCATGTTTATCGAGGCCGATACCACGCTCATGCTCCCAGAAACACCTACCGGCCAGGCAAAGGATCACGATACTGACAAAAATGAATAACAACAAATGAAGTGAACAGTTGGTTATTCTTCGGGTTCTGCTGACATCAAGGGATTGTCCGACTTTATCCAATCAGCCTCTGCCAGTATTCTGCTTACTGAAGACCGGGACGTACCTGTCAACTTTTCTATCTGACGTGTTGAAAGTCCCATGCATGCCAAGTAATAGACCTCCACATGCTTGTTGTCCAAATTAGTGTTCTCATTTGAGAGCAAGCGTGCCTTAAAATCAGGAAACACCTTGTCTACTGCCGAATAAACAAGCGCCCAGTCAGCAGAGTCCAAAGTTTTCCCCTCATTCAGCCTCGTAGTTATCAGGCGTTTTGCATCCTGCGCCCTATCGCTTAATTTCGAAGAGTATAGTGTGTCCATCAGCGATTTGGACTTTTTAACCCATTTCGACAGCTCCCTGTCCTTTGTGTGCGACAACTCACGAACATGTTTTAGTTCAGATTTCAAATGTTCTGTCAGCGTCTT
>CAZHZH010000010.1:5821-43773 GCA_964537205.1 uncultured Bacteroidaceae bacterium | reverse complement strand
TGGTACTGCTCCGCAAAGCGGGAGAGTAGGTCGCCGCCTTTTTTTACCACAGCGGATCCTTGGGAACGACGTTCTCAAGGATTCGTTTTTTATTAATAACTTAAACAACAACAATTTATGAAAAAGTTTATCTTTATGGGATTAGCTTCCCTCGTGGCATTTACTTCATGCCAAAAAGTTTCTATGGATTCTGAATCAGAAGAAGACGGATTCGCTAATTTGACATTCGATCTTACTCCTGTAGGTAGTAATGAAACCTTTTCGCTGACGCGTGCTGGTCTTTCATCTACAATCTCCAAACTCGACCTTGTGGTCTATTCTGTTGACGGCACAGATTATACAGAGTTTAAGACTATTCAGCAGGAATCTTCTGATGAGTCATTTGGTAATGTCTCAATAGAAAATGTGCCTTATGGTGAGTATTTAGTTATAGCTGTGGGGCATAAGTGCAGCAATCACGCGACAATTACTCCTACCAAAGTCGATTTTGACGGAAAACTCGCTGATACGTTTATGGCTTATAAAACAATTACTGTCAGTTCAAAGACAAGCGCTCAAAGTTTGGAACTGAACAGGGTTACCAGTCAGTTCATTTTACTTGTTGAAGACTTGCAGCCTGAGGAAATTAAATCTGTAGAGTTTAAAGTCACTGGTGGCGCGACAGAATTTGATCCATCAACCGGACTCGCTGCCGCTGCAAGTGAAGATGAAAGAACAGTTACGATAAGTGATGTCTCAAGTTTTAGTGGACAAACAGAAAGAACATTTTCTTTCCGTACCTGTCTTCCTTCAATAGAGGCGACTATTAACGTTGTTGCCAATTTCAAGAACGCTGATGGCGAGACGGTTTGTTCTAAGACATTCGACGATGTACCTATGAAAGTGAACAGAATGACAAAATATTCAGGAAAAATATATAATCAATTGACATCTACAGGAGGCATATCCTTTTCGATTAGCGATACGCAGGAAGAAGAGTATACATATTCCTTTTGATTATTTGAAGACATATTATGCATAGGGATGCAATTGTCAGTTATACAGTAACACCCGTAATGCTTGTCGCATTGCGGGTGTTACTGTAAGTTGCTATGTTCGTAATTGTGTGATGCTATTTGATTCCTAACTTCTTCTTAATATCCTTAGGAATAGCGTCTTTATGAACCACGATATTCATTGTCTTGTTGCGGACGAATGGCTTAGAGGCATACCAAATACCATTATAATTACCTGACTTGCCCCATGAGTTCTTTACCATGAAGTACTCTTTTCCGTTGACATCTTTCGCTATGCCATAGATGAGCATTCCGTGGTCGTCAGTAGTTGTCCAGTTGTCATAATCGCGTTGACGTTCCTCTTGTGTATATTCCTTTTCAGGACATGGCTTTGTATATGCCTCTTTCTGTTTCTCATAAGTAGAAAGTCCAAACCAATGTGCCATATCATTTCCTGTCAAATCAGTGGCTTTATCCTCGATGTTAGGGAACACTGCCAAGCCTGTACGTGTGAATCCGCTTTCGGTTACGTCAGAGCCCCATGCGAAAGTGTAGCCGTTGTTGATGGCGTTGTCCATTACCTCCATCAGTTCGTCGATAGGCAGGTTGTAGCTTTCCGCCCACCGCCAGTTGTCCTGTATTTCGAGGATGAACTTACTGTAGAAAGGATGGTGATTGTATGAGGTGAGAGAGACATAATCGTCCATGTTGAGTCCGAGACTTTCTTGGAAGCTTTGTGGTGTATATGTTTTTCCTTTATATGTGAATGTCTCTGGCACTTTGCCGATATATGAGTCGAGTATCCCGATAAACCCGTTCATCCATGCTGGTGATAGTTTCTTTGACTCGCTTTTGGCTATTCCTGCCACATAGGGTTCTGCCAATGCAAATAGTTCGCTGAAGTTTGCGAGTGTGTCGCCGCAGAGTGTTCCTGGAAGTGGCATGGCGTCTTCTGGCATCATTCCATAGTTCTTCATACAATAAATGGCGTCATAGAAACTTCCTCCTTGGGAGAACGATATGTCGCCATGCAGACGGACAGATGCCCTTGCACGGTCTTCATAAGTCTTGTGTGCAAGAAACATTTCGCAAAGGTCGTATTCACCTTTACCCTGGCGGAGCAGTTCAGCTTCGAAGAATCCTAAGCTTGAATAAGCCCAGCAGGTGCCCGAATTGTTTTGGTTCTTTATTGATGTGATGGGTATTTCCTTTACTGTTTGGAACTGATAGCCATCTTTTTCCTCCTTTTCCTGTGCTACGATTATTGTCGCGGCAAGAAAAAGTACGAGTGTCATTAGTTTTCTCATTTTTGATTGTTGTATTAAATATTAGTATTTCGTTTATCGTTCTATAAATGCTTCCACATCGTCAATATGGTATGGGATGATTCTGTCTCCTAAGACTCTGCATCCATCTTCAGTGATCAGCAAGTCGTCTTCAATTCTGATGCCACCGAAGTCGCGGTATGTTTCCAACTTATCGTAGTTGATGAACTCTTTGTGCATGCCCTCTGCCTTCCATTTGTCGATTAGAGCTGGAATGAAGTAAATGCCCGGCTCGTCTGTCAGCACCCATCCGGGTTGAATACGGCGACCACATCTAAGGCTGCTTGTGCCGAATTGGGTGGATGGCCGTACCTCATCATCAAAGCCGACGTATACTTGTCCCAATCCTTCCATGTCGTGTACATCCATGCCCATCATGTGTCCAAGTCCGTGTTGCAGGAACATGGCGTGGGCTCCAGCCTGTACTGCTGCCTCTGTATCGCCCTTCATCAGTCCCAAGTCCTTCAGCCGTTCAGTCATCAATCTGCATACGTCAAGGTGCATATCCACCCATTTCATTCCTGGATGCGCGTTGGCTATTACCAGGTCGTGACAAGCTTCCACGATAGAGTAAATGTCACGTTGTTTCTGAGTGAATTTACCGCTTATTGGAGTGACGCGTGTATTGTCGGAACAATAGTTATTGACGGTTTCCGCACCGGTGTCACAAAGCATGAGCCTGCCTGCCTCAAGAGGTTTAAGCGATGGATTGCCATGGAATATCTCACCGTGCATTGTAAGGATTGTCAGGAATGATACCTTACTGCCTTTACTGCATGCAATGCCTTCTAACAGGCCGGCGATTTCTTTTTCAGTAACTCCGGGCGCACAGTGTCTCATGGCAGTGGTGTGCATCTCGTAGCCAATTGCCATTGCCCTTTCGATTTCCTCAATTTCTTCTTTACTCTTGACTGCGCGCATGTCAATGACTGCTTTGATAAGTTTGAGCGATGCCGCGTCATGGGTCTTTAGAGGATGAATGCCGAGCAGGTCGCCTATCTGTATCATGATGTCGTGACGATAAGGGGGCAGGAAATGGATTTCTTGTCCTTTCGCCTTTGCCTGATTTACTATTGTCGCCAAGTCAGACATAGGACGAGAGTGGCTCACGCCCACTTCTTCGGCAAGGTCATGAATAGAAGGGACGAACCCTGTCCAAATGATGTCGTCGATATCTACGTCATCGCCAATGAGGCATTCTTTGTTATCGTCAATGTCTATGATTCCTACCAGGCCTTCTTGCTGTTGTCCGAAATAATACAAGAAGGTACTGTCTTGGCGGAAGGAGTAAGCGTTGCTCGGATAGTTTGCAGGCGCATTGTTGTTTCCGAAAAGCAGTATCATACCGTTGCCAACTTTTCTTTTTAGTTCTTCCCTGCGCTGAACATAAGTTGATTTGCTGAATGCTATCATCACTTTTTCTATATTTATTCTTTATGCAAATTTACGCTTATTATTTTTAAGATGCAAATATAAAAAGGTGGAAACCGTATTTAGTCTCCACCTTAATAGATTATTCGTTATGTTTTGTTATTCGACAGAGTAGTCGAGTTTGCTCATACGTACGTAAGATGCATAACGATGTTGTGCCGCCTTCTTAGCAGCGTCGAAGAGTTCCTGTGCCTCGGCAGGCTTTGCCTTCTTGAGTGAAAGGTAGCGGACCTCTCCATCAAGGAACGCCTGGAAGTTGTCCCAATTAGGAGCTTTAGAGTCGAGTTGGAACGGATTCTTTCCTTGTTCTGCAAGGCGTGGGTCGTATCTCCAAAGATGCCAATATCCACACTCAACAGCTTTTGCCTCTTCCGCCTGGCTCTTGCCCATACCACCTTTTGCTTTGAGACCATGGTTGATACATGGTGCATATCCAATGACGAGTGATGGTCCAGGATAGGCCTCGGCTTCGCGAAGGGCTTTCAGACATTGTGCGTTGTCGGCTCCCATGGCTATTTGCGCAACATAAACGTATCCGTATGTCGTTTGCATCAGACCAAGATCCTTCTTTGTTATACGCTTTCCGCCAGCTGCGAATTGGGCTATAGCTCCCAATGGGGTTGCCTTAGATGATTGACCTCCGGTGTTTGAATACACCTCAGTGTCAACCACAAATATATTTACGTCTTCACCTGAAGCTAAAACATGATCAAGGCCTCCATAACCTATATCGTAAGCGGCTCCATCTCCACCGATGATCCATTGCGAACGCTTTACAAGGTAGTGTGACAGTTCTGACAGCTGTTTGCATATATCGTTACCTGCTTCACGCCCCTTTACAATCAGTGGGTTGAGTTTTGCCGCTGCTGCCTTGGATGCGTCTGCATTGTCTTTGCCTGCGATCCATTCTTCTGCCGCAGCCTTGAAATCGGCAGGTGTGTCTTCTTTTGCGTTAAGTTCCGTAAGCATTTTGACAATGCGCGCCCGCATCTTCTTATTTGCAATGGTCATACCTAATCCGTACTCACAGAAGTCTTCGAACAGGGAGTTTGACCATGCAGGACCTTGGCCTTTTTCGTTCTTTGTATAAGGAGTGGAAGGTATTGATCCCGAGTAGATGGAAGAACAACCGGTCGCGTTGGCTACAATTTCCCTGTCACCAAACAATTGTGATATCAGTTTGACATATGGAGTCTCTCCACAGCCGGAACATGCACCTGAGAACTCAAACAAAGGAGTGGCAAACTGGCTTAGGCGCGGATTAGACTTGATATCTACAAGATTCTGTTTTGTCTTTACGTTCTTGACGCAGTAGTCCCAATTCTTTGCCTCGCCGAGTTCTCCTTCGAGTGGAACCATCGACAACGCCTTGACACCCTTGGTCCCTGGACAAACATCAACGCAGTTGCCACAACCAAGGCAGTCCATTACACCTACTTGTATACGGAGTTGCATGCCTTTGAGTGCTGCCGGTGCCTTGATTTCAACTTTGGCTGCATCGAGTCCTGCGGCTTCTTCTGCGTCCATGGCGAACGGCCGGATACATGAGTGAGGGCAAACGAACGCACATTTGTTGCATTGGCAACATGATGTGGAATCCCATTTAGGCACGAATGCGGCTACACCACGTTTCTCGTATGCTGCGGTGCCGGCATCCCATCTACCGTCTTCATATCCTTTGTACGCTGAAACTGGAAGTAGATCTCCATTTTGTGCGTTTATAGGTCGTACGAGTTTGTTGATGAATTCAGGATCGTCGTTTTCTTTTACAGGGTCGTTTGGAAGTTTTGCCCATTCAGGATCGACCGGCAGGATTTTGTATTCGCCTCCACGATCAACAGCGGAATAGTTCATGTTAACAACATCCTCTCCCTTATTGCCGTACGATTTTACAATGAATTTTTTCATCTGCTCTATTGCCAAATCAACAGGGATTACCTGTGTGATACGGAAGAACGCGGACTGAAGAATTGTGTTTGTACGGTTGCCAAGACCGATTTCCTGGGCTATCTTTGTGGCATTGATATAATATACTGTTATATTCTTTTCCGCAAAGTATTTCTTAACGTTGTTAGGCAGGTTCTTTACCAGTTCGTCGCCCTCCCAAATGGTGTTCAAAAGGAATTGTCCATTCTGACGGAGTCCGCGAAGGACATCGTACATGTGCAGGTACGCTTGAACGTGGCAGGCCACGAAGTTCGGGGTCTTGATTTGGTATGTAGACCGTATCGGAGTGTCACCGAAGCGCAAATGTGAGCATGTAAAACCTCCGGACTTCTTAGAGTCGTAGGAGAAATATGCCTGGCAATATTTGTTAGTGTTGTCTCCAATGATCTTAACTGAGTTCTTATTGGCTCCTACAGTTCCATCCGCGCCCAATCCGAAGAACTTGGCTTCGAAGATGCCTTCACCTCCGAGTGCTTTTTCCTCTTCGAGAGGCAGTGAGGTGAATGTAACATCGTCGACGATACCCAATGTGAAGTGATCCTTAGGTTGTGGCAGTTCAAGATTCTCATAAACTGAAAGGATCATGGTAGGTGTCACGTCATATGAGCCTAAACCATAGCGTCCGCCTACAATCAACGGAGCGTTCTTTTGTCCGTAGAATGCGTCTCTAACATCAAGATAAAGTGGTTCGCCGCTTGCTCCCGGCTCTTTCGTCCTGTCGAGTACCGCTATGCGTTTTACTGTCTTCGGTACTGCTGCCAAAAGATGTTTTACTGAGAAAGGACGGTAAAGGTGTACTGAAACCATACCGTATTTCTTTCCGTTTGCGTTGGCATAGTCGATAGCCTCTCGTGCGGCTTCTGTTGCCGAACCCATAAGTATGATGATCTCGTCAGCGTCGTCGGCTCCATAGTAAGAGAAGAGGTTGTACTCACGTCCTGTGATACGCGACATTTCTTTCATGTACTCCTCTACTGCCGCAGGTACTGACTCGTAGAAAGGATTGCTTGATTCACGGTGTGGAAAGAATGTCTCAGGGTTCTCTGCCATTCCTTTCGACTCTGGATGTTCAGGTGAGAGTGCGCGTGCGCGGAATTCTGCCACCTTGTCCATAGGAACTAACGGTCGGATATCTTCCATGTCGATCTCCTCAATCTTATGATATTCGTGCGATGTGCGGAATCCGTCGAAGAAGTTGATAAAAGGAACGCGAGTTTTTAATGCTGCGAGGTGCGCTACGGCGCTTAGATCCATAACCTCTTGAACTGAACCTTCGCATAGCATGGCAAAGCCGGTCTGGCGGCAAGCCATTACATCGCTGTGATCTCCGAAAATACAGAGAGAGTGTGATGCTACAGTACGAGCTGAAACATGAAATACTGAAGGCAGAAGTTCTCCTGCAATCTTGTACATGTTAGGTATCATAAGGAGAAGTCCTTGTGATGCGGTGAATGTAGTTGTCAGCGCTCCCGCTTGGAGTGAACCATGGACAGCACCGGCTGCACCAGCTTCTGATTGCATTTCCTGAACGAGTACCGTATCGCCAAAAAGGTTCTTACGACCCTGAACAGCCCATTCGTCAACATGTTCTGCCATTGGTGACGATGGCGTGATAGGATAGATTGCAGCTACTTCTGAGAACATATATGCAATATGTGCAGCTGCCTGATTACCATCACAGGTAATAAATTTTTTCTCTTTAGCCATTTTCTGATAAAGTTGTGCGTTTAAATATATCTTTTTGTTATTTGCAATAGAATTGTTGCGCTATGTATGAGCTTGGTTGCCATTAGTAAAGAAATCCGAACAGCCACAATGGAATGAGGTTCGCCTCTCCCACGTCCATTTGGTTTACGGCAAAGATGACCTTCGATTTGCTCTTGAGTTTTGTTCCGTGCTCTATTACCCTGAACTCCTGTTGCCCGTCAATGAGGAAAGAGCAGATGTTGCCAGCCTTGTTGACTTTGTGATCCTTCCATATGGTATTGCAGAAGAATGTTTCAAGCACGTCATGTTCGTCGAACCTCTGCGGGTAGAAACTGTACATGAGGTTGGAGTTGTGCAAGAGGACTCGTGCCGGTTTCTTTGGGAACTCATCGCCTTTGGAATAAATCATGTTGACCAATCGGGCTTCCATCAGATATTTGATGTAGTTCATAACAGTAGCACGGGACATTCCGAGTTCTTGTGCCAACTGGCTGATGTTTGGAACACTGCTGCCGCTGTTGGTGAGTAAATAGAACATCTGTTTGATTTTAGGCAGATACTTAAGCTCAATTTGTTTGATTTGCAATATGTCCACCTCAATCATCATGTTCATTGTCTTCAGCAGGTTCTCCGAATAATTGGTTTTCTCAAGGAAGAACGGATAGAATCCATGGTGGAGATATTCGGAAAAATACTCACGAGGATTGCCTCTCTCTATGATTTTAGTGGCTATTTGAGTATGGT
The DNA here is from genome assembly GCA_964537205.1 of uncultured Bacteroidaceae bacterium. Classification (GTDB taxonomy): domain Bacteria; phylum Bacteroidota; class Bacteroidia; order Bacteroidales; family Bacteroidaceae; genus Colivivens. Next base: position 35,624 of record CAZHZH010000010.1, on the reverse strand, counting down.
TTTTCAGAATATCGTTCAGAGTATATGCAGGGAAGTAATTTCCTGTACGCAGGTTGTAGAATTCACGGAACGAGAAACCTCTAAGGTTGTATGAATCTACAATGCCGTTGAGCTCAGGATTCTCGTCCTTTAATCGCATTACCGAGGAACCGGTGAATATGATTTTGAGTCCTGGAAATCTGTCATAGCATTCACGGAGTTGCTTGCTCCAGTCTGGTTGTTTGAAAACTTGATCTATAAGCAAGACCTTTCCTCCATTGTGATAGAATTCGTTTGCGAATTCAGAGATTCCTATGTTTTGCACATAGAAATTGTTGGTGTTAATATAGAGACACTGGTGATCATCTGGAGAATAGTGCTCTTTTGCATACTGTAGTAGGAACGTAGTCTTCCCGACCCCTCTTGCGCCTTTAATGCCAATCATTCGTTTTTTCCAATCAATCTCGTCCATTAGATTGCGGCGTACAGGTGCGTCCAGGTTCCTGACTAAGTAATTGTGCGTACGGAAAAATGACTCCATATTAAATAACTATATTTTATGATTTATACTGTATTCCGAAGAATACCCAAATATTTCTGCAAATATACGACAAAAAGTTTTAATTGCAAAGTAGAGATTGCATAAAATGTGAATTATTTTGTTTTTCAACTCATTTAATAACTATAATGAACACATTAAGCTATGTTTTTGTGTATGTTTCCCGTAACACATGGCGGAGTACGGAGTGAATAAGAGGATGTGCCGCTTGGTGATAAATTCGCTGACACATCCTATTTCATTTGGTACATTAAAGGTTTTTCTTCCAAAAGTCTACCATTGTTTTGCGCAGGTGCAGGCTTGTTCCCTCTCCTTCGCTTATGCCATGGGTCCGCATAGGGTAGCTGACTTGGTAGAAGATCTTGCCTAAAGATATCAGTCTGTTGGCTAAGAGTTCGGTGTTCTGATAGTGTACGTTGTCGTCACCTGTTCCGTGTATAATCAGCAAGTTGCCCTTGAGGCCTTCTGCGAAGTTGATAGGGCTGCCACGGAAATATCCGTCAGGATTGTTCTGTGGAGTATTCATGTATCGTTCTTGGTAGATTGTGTCGTATAAGCGTTGGTCGGATACAAATGCGACGGCGACTCCTGTCTTAAATACATCGGGGTATCGGAACATGCAGTTTAATGTTTGAGCCCCGCCACCACTCCATCCTGTGATGCCAAGCCGGGTTGAGTCCATGTACTCGAATTGGCGGCATAAATCCATAATGCCTCTTGCCTGGTCTTCACTTGCGGCTACTCCGACCTCGCCGTATATGCATTTGCGCCATTCGCGTCCGCGAGGGCAGTTTGCCCCTCTGTTGTCTATACTGACGATGACGAACCCCTGGTTTGCCAGATAGTGCCAAAACAATTCGGTTGACCAACTGTTTTGTACAGTGGAAGATGCCGGCTCGCCATATACGTAATCAATTACCGGATATTTCTTTGCAGGGTCGAAGTTGACCGGTTTGATGATCCATGCGTCGAGTGTCAGATTGCCGCTCTTCACCTTGACAAATTCCTTTTTGGGGAATCCGAAGCTTTCCCACACTTGCTGTCCTTCATCATTATTTTCCATCAGGTGGTCCATGCTCCATGTACCTTTCTTGTCCATCTTGACCATACTGTATTGTGGTAAGTGGTTGGCAGACGAATATGTCTCGACCGCATAATCGTAGGTCGGTGAGAAGTCGTATGAATAGTGTCCGGCGGCAGGCTTCCCGCTATGGCACATAGAGGTTATGTTCTCAACTTGTCCGTTGCCCATCACCTTTGTACGGAACATGTAGAGTTCCGTGGCATTTTCGGGTGATGCGGAGAAGTATATGTATCCGTTAGCCTCGTCGAATGCAATTTCACTTACTACGTCAAAGTCTCCTTTGGTGATGCAAGTCCACTTCTTCCCATCTGCTGAAACTCTGTACAGGTGCCTCCACCCGTCACGTTCAGAAGTGAATATGAAGAACTTGTTGCCTTTGAGCCAGTGTATATTATCATTCGTCTCTACCCATGCGTCGTCTTTATCAATACAGAGGACCTCGGGTTTTGATGCTGTACCGTTCGTCACAGTAGCTGTCCATACAGTGTTGTTGTTTTGTGGCCGGTTCATTTGTTGGATCATCAGTGTGTTTGTTCCTGGGATAAACTCCATGCGTGGTAGGTAGTTTTCCCGTTGGTCTCCGGGGATGTCAAGCCAATGCGTAGGTGTTTCATTGTCGTAAATGCCAAGTACGCCAATATGTACTGCAGAGTTTTGAGTTCCGGCCTTGGGGTATGGGAAGCGCTTAACCGAAGGGTATATGCTATCTACGTTGTCGATGATGTCGAACCAGCCAGTTCCGCTTGTATTGCTTTGCCAATAGGCGATGCTCTTGCTGTCTCCGCTCCAACGGAAACCGTCGCGGCAGTCGAATTCTTCTTCGTATACCCAGTCGAACGTTCCATTGACGATAGTGTCGTTCCCATCGAAGGTTAGTTGTTGTATGATTGTATCTGTCATGCTGCAGGATTCAAGATATATGTTGTTTTTTGACACGTAAGCTACTTTAGTACCGTCGGGTGAGATTTTGGCAAACATTAGGCTTGCCTTTGGAAGTGAAGCACCCAGTTTCCTTTTTTGGTTGTTGTTCAAGTCGACGAGATAGTAGTCGCCTCGTGTGGCATAGCGCCACACTCTTTGGCGGTTCGTAAACATCAGAGTGTACGATGTTGTACTATTGGCGTTGTAGTCGCCTTGAGTATTGACAGTTGTCGCGGTCTCATAAGGCATCGTTTTGACCTTGTCACTTACAGGAAATTCTTCTGATGGGTATGCCTGGGGTATGAGGCCCCATCCGTTGACGGCTTGTTCAAGAGTTAGTTCACGATATTTTGTCTGCGCGTTAATGTTTAATGTGCAGAAGGCGGTCAATGCCATTGTAAATATTATTCTGTTCATATCTGTATTGGGTTAAGATGACAATACAAAGTTACATCTTTTATTTCATTACAGCAAGTTTTGTCCTTGTTGTTTGTTTGCTACTGCTGTCGGAAGTGTGTTTTGTGTCATTGATTTTGATAGACTCGGACATAATCTATCTCATAACGCATCGGGAAGGCGTCTGTACATGGCTCGCCGCCGTTGTCGCCCCCGATAGCGAGGTTCAGCAGAATGTACTGCGGAGTATGGAACGGACACTCGTTACCTCCTGCACTTCCATTGACGGTACGAGTGAGGTCGACATTGTTGAGTAATTCTCCGTCGAGATATATGCTGATGCTGTCCTCTGTCCAATTCATAGTCCATGTATGGAACTTCTCTGTCCAATAGGGGTCTTTATCGACAAGGTGCTTGAGATTGATTCGTTTGGAGTTCCATACGGCGTTGTTATCATCGCTTCCCCAGCAAGCGTTGGCTAAGATATGAGGTATATTGTTGATGTGATAGTATTCCATTACATCTATCTCACCACAAGATGGCCAACTGTATTTGCTGCCAAGAAGCCATATTGCGGGCCATGAGCCTATAACTGCGGGAATTCTTGCGCGGACTTCCAACGTACCGTAAAGGAATTCGAACTTGCCTCGTGTGTTGATACATGCAGACGAGTATCGTGCGAATGGGCGCTTTGACCTCCAGTCATTCTTTCTTGCGTTCGTATGGTAGAATGGATTGGGAATGCTGTCGAGCCTTCCTTCCAGAATGAGTGTTCCGTTGGTTTGGTATGCGTTGTCCGGTTGGTACCATTGGTATTCGTGGTTGCGGACGAATCCCTCCTCAAAGTTCCAATAGTCTTCGTTTACTGGACCTTTGTTGTTGAACTCATCGTGCCATATGAGTTTTTGGGCTTTTGCACTTATAGTGCCGATCAGCAGTATGATAAACAGGAATGTGTATTGCATGCTAAACTTTGTCTTATTTGTTTTCAAGTAAGTCAGGCCGCAGGCGTTTTGTCCTTTCCAGTGATTGCTGTAATTCCCATTCTTCTATTTTAGCCTGATTGCCCGAAAGTAATATCTCAGGAACTTTCCATCCTTTATAGTCCGCTGGACGGGTGTAAATAGGCGCGGCAAGTAGATTGTCTTGAAATGAGTCGGACAATGCGCTTTGCTCATCTCCAATAACGCCTGGAACAACGCGTACTATGGCGTCAGCCATGCACGCTGCGACCAACTCGCCTCCTGTAAGAACAAAATCGCCCAGACTCACCTCTTTAGTTATAAGGTGCTCGCGTACACGGTAGTCGATCCCTTTGTAGTGACCGCACAGAATAATAATGTTTTTCTTAAGTGACAGCTCGTTAGCCATTGGTTGGTTGAATTGTTGTCCATCGGGCGTGACGAATATGACTTCGTCATAATCACGTTCCGCTTTCAAAGCGGATATACACGAATCAATAGGTTGGCATTGCATTACCATGCCTGCGAATCCTCCGAACGGGTAATCATCAACTCTTTTGTGCTTGTCCTCTGTATAATCACGAAGGTTGTGGATATGTATTTTGGCAAGTCCCTTGTGTTGTGCCCTCCCTAAGATCGACTTGTCGAAGAACCCTTCTAATAACTCGGGTAAGACTGTAAGTATGTCTATTCTCATTGTATGTGTCTTAAGTGATTATTGTTTTAACTACCTTAGATGGATATAACAAATAAAAAGACCCTGAATCTACACGCAGTGTTTCGATTGTCAGAGTCTTTTTGTATCGTGATTAAATGTCGTTACTTGAAAAGTCCCAATTCTTTGAATGAGTCAACGAGTGCTGAGACGCAGCGATCCACTTGCTCCTTGGTGTGTGTTGCCATAAGGGCGACGCGTACCAATGTGTCTTGTGGAGCGCAGGCTGGCGGAATGACAGGATTGATAAATACGCCTTTCTCGAATGCCTTTTTGGTAACTTCAAATGTCTTCTCAACATCACGTACGTAAAGTGGAATAATCGGGCTTTCAGTGTCGCCAATTTCAAACCCTGCGTCTTTGAACTCCTTGAGGGCGTAATTAGTTATTTTCCAAAGGTTCTCAATGCGTTCAGGTTCAGTTTTCAGAATATGAAGGGCTTCCATTGCCGCTGCTGTGGCCGCAGGTGTGTTGCTCGCACTGAAAATGTATGTACGTGAAGTATGACGCAAATAGTTTATTGTATCTTTGTCGGACGCTATGAATCCCCCGATTGACGCGAGGGACTTGGAGAACGTTCCCATGATAAGATCCACGTCGTCGGTTACTCCGAAGTAGTCGCATGTCCCACGCCCATTTCTTCCGAATACTCCTATACCATGTGCCTCATCAACCATTATACTTGCGTTGTACTTCTTCTTCAATGCCACAATCTCCGGTAGTTTCGCAAGGTCGCCTTCCATTGAAAACAGTCCATCCGTGACAATCAACTTTATAGCTTCCGGACGGCACTTCTTGAGTTGTGCCTCCAAATCTGCCATGTCGTTGTGTTTGTAGTGATAGAATGTAGAAAATGATAAGCGGCGTCCGTCTACAATTGAAGCATGATCTCTGTCATCTCCCAATATGTAATCATTTCGCCCTGTAAGTGCTGATACGACACCGGAATTGACCGTAAAGCCTGTAGAGTAGACAAGCGCTTCATCCTTGCCGACGAATTCTGCCAATTCGTGCTCAAGTTTGATGTGTAGATCCAAAGTCCCGTTGAGGAAGCGTGAGCCTGCACAACCTGTTCCGTATTTCTTTATGGCCGCAATAGCCGCATTGACGATACGCTTGTCGTAGGTAAGTCCCATGTAGGAGTTTGAACCAAACATGAGGACTTTCTTGCCATCCATGATCACCTCAGTGTCTTGATGACTATCGATTTCCCTAAAATAAGGATATATACCTGCCGCCATATACTTCTGGGGTTCTCTATACTCCTTAAATTTCTCTTGCAATAAACCCATAATTTATTTTGAGTGCGGTACAATCTCTAAGATTTCTCGGCTTTATATTATATATAATAAGGTGTAACACCAAATATTTCTGCCGAACACTCATTCTATTTTTATTATTAATTTATTTGATTCTGTTCGATCTTAGTCCGTACAGGCTGCAAAGTTACGAAAAAAAACATCATGCTCAACACTTTTTTCTAAAAAAATACTCGTTCGGTAAAAAACCTTTGTCGAAAGCACCTCAACCTCGTCCTTTTTATTTACTTTTGTAGAAGATTTACTTGAAGAAGATACATGCAGAGTAAGAAGATTGTTTTTATATACAACCCGATTTCAGGTGTCTCGGGTAAGAAGATGATATTGCGCCAAATTGAAAAACGGCTCAACAAGGATTTGTTTTCCTATGAAATACGGAAAACTGATTACGCCGGGCATGCCACGGTGATAGCGCGGGAGGCTGTGCGCAATGGTGCGGATATTGTGTGCGCTGTAGGCGGCGATGGTACGATGAACGAGGTCGGTTGCGCCCTGATAGACACTGACACGGCTCTTGCCATTATACCTTGTGGCTCTGGAAACGGGCTGGCAAGGCATCTGCACATCCCGCTCGACCCGATTAGCGCTATTGAGCTTATCAACAGTTGCACGGTGCGTAAGATGGACTATGGCGTAATAAACCTTCATCCGTTTTTCTGTACTTGTGGCATCGGTTTTGACGCATTTATTTCTGAGAAATTCGCAAAGTCGAAGACACGGGGGTTGCTTGCCTATATAGAAAATGTGCTTAACAACGGGTTGAAATACAATCCTGAGACATACGTCATCGATGTCGTTAATGAGAAGGAAGAGCAGAGTGTGCAGAAAGCGTTCTTGATCTCTTGTGCAAACGCATCGCAATATGGCAACAATTTCTACATCGCCCCCCAGGCGTCGGTGCGTGACGGACTGCTTGACGTGACTATAATCAAGCCTTTCACTGTGATCGACGCTCCTCAGATCGCCTTGCAACTGATGCAGGGAAAGATTGTAAACAACAACTATTTCAGTACATTCCGTTGCAAGAGCCTGTCGGTTCATCGTTCCCATCCGGGAGTGATACACTTTGATGGTGATCCGAGGGAGTCGGATGCCGAGGTGGAGGTAGCAATTGTTCCTAAGGGCTTATGGTGTGTGTGCCCGAATGAAGAAGGGGTGTCGGACATGGCTGAAAATATCCAGACGGTGATTGTTGAGCAGTTCCGTATGATGCAGGCGCGTTCGGAGGAACTTATCGAGGCAAACAAGCGAAGCAACAGAAAGTTTTTAGAGCAAACGCAGAAGACCAATATGCTTATTAAGGAACATACCAAGAGACTATTGGAAAGATTCCGGTCGGGAAAACAATGACGTTGAGGCTTCTCTCAAACGCCTTTCCGTTGTTAGTGGCCGTCAATGAGATCCTTGAACACTCTCTGTATATCCCGGGCGTTTGCTTTTGATTGTTGTTCCCATTTTGTACTCTCGTCTGTATCGCCGTCCTTGTTCGCTCTGCCTGTTTCGCTTCTTATTTCTGCTTTTGTATAGTGGGATAGTTCTTTGTTATAGAAATAACACCTGCATTCTGATTTGGAGCTGCTATTCGGTATGTCATGCTTGAGTGACGCATATACAAGATCTTGTGTCTTATCGTCGAACATATACTCTTCGTTATACCGTTGCCTTCCCTTGTTGTAAGACAGCCTGACAAAATACAGGTTCCACGTATCCGGCTGATAGTAAAACTCATACCGCTTTACTCTTGTTGTGTGGCCGCTTGTCACCTGGCGTATGTCAATCTGCATGGAGTTGTTAGTCTCGTCACTCATCTGGCTCTCCTCTACCCATCGAACGGCTTTTTGATATTGTTGTTGGATGGCCTCAATTATCCTTTGTTCGTTGTCCTGTGCCGATATGTTTGCGCTTAGGGTGAGTAGTATAATGCACAACGTGGCACGTATTGAAGATTCGCTCATTTTATTGTATTGTCTTTTATGTTGCAAAGATATGGAAAATGATTGGGAAATACGGCATCCACTACGAATTTTCAAAGTCATGCAACTATGTTTGGTAATAAAATTGTATCTTTGCAAAATATATGTTTGCTTGGACAGATTGTCTGAACTAAATAGTGTGTAAATACGAAATCAGCGTGGTAATATATGAGTATAGAGGAAAAAGTAACTCCTAAAACAGAACCAATAAGCTTTGTTGAGGAGATTGTAAGGAAGGACCTTGAAGAGGGGAGGAATGGTGGACGAATACAGACTCGCTTTCCTCCCGAACCGAATGGCTACCTGCATATTGGTCATGCAAAAGCAATCTGCATGGACTTTGGTATTGCTGAAAAATATGGCGGAGTATGTAATCTGCGTTTTGATGACACCAATCCTTCAAAGGAAGACGTAGAGTATGTCGATTCTATCATGGATGACATAAAGTGGCTCGGTTTCAAATGGGGTAACGTCTACTATGCGTCAGATTATTTCCAGCAGCTTTACGACTTTGCGGTGCGCCTCATAAAGGAAGGAAAGGCATATATTGATGAACAGACATCAGAGGAAATTGCCTCACAGAAGGGTACGCCTACACAGCCTGGCGTCAACAGTCCGTATCGCGACCGCCCTATAGAAGAGAACTTGAGCCTTTTCGACAAGATGAACCGGGGCGAAATCGCCGAGGGTACCATGGTGTTGCGTGCGAAGATTGATATGGCGCATACCAACATGTTGTTTCGTGACCCGGTAATTTACCGGGTAAAACACGTTCCTCACCATCGTACAGGGACAAAGTGGCATGTGTATCCTAACTATGATTTCGCTCATGGACAGAGTGATTTCTTTGAAGGAGTGACACACAGTATATGTACGCTTGAGTTCGTTCCTCACCGTCCGCTCTATGACTATTTCATTGATGAATTGAAAGAAGGCAAGGATCTCAACGACAATCGCCCAAGGCAAATAGAGTTCAACCGGCTCAACCTTACTTACACCATAATGTCAAAGCGTAAACTGCTGGCATTGGTACAGGAGGGTATCGTGAATGGATGGGATGATCCTCGTATGCCGACGATCTGTGGCATGCGCCGGCGTGGTTACAGTCCGGAATCAATCCGCAATTTCGTGAAGATGATCGGTTATACGAAGTACGATGCGTTGAATGATTACGCTATGCTTGAGGCAGCCGTACGAGATGATTTGAACAAAAAGGCGACGCGCGTCGCTGCGGTGCTCGATCCGGTGAGACTCATCATCTCCAATTATCCAGAGGGGAAGACAGAAGAACTCGACGCTATTGACAATCCTGAAGATGAGCACTCAAAAACACATAAGGTCGTGTTCAGCCGTGAACTGTGGATTGAGCGCGATGACTTTATGGAGGACGCCCCAAAAAAGTTTTTCCGACTTGGTCCGGGCAAGGAAGTTCGTCTGAAGAATAGTTATATAATCAGGTGTCCGGAAGAGAACTGTTGCAAGAAAGACGCTGACGGCACGGTAACGGAAATCTACGCGGAATACATTCCGGAGACTAAGACAGGTGAGGCGAATGCCAACATGAAGATAAAAGGTAAAACCATACATTGGGTAAGTTGTGACCATTGTGTAAAAGCACAAGTCCGACTTTATGACCGATTGTTCATGGTCGAAAATCCGTCAGCCGAGGCAGAAGCAACTGGTAAGGACTTTCGGGAACTTATTAATAAGGACTCGCTAAAAGTCCGGGATTGTTATGTCGAGCCTTATCTGAATGAATTCAAACCTCTCGATTATTTGCAGTTCCAACGTATTGGCTATTTCACTCTTGATAAGGATTCAACTCCAGGACACCTCGTGTTCAACCGCACTGTAGGTCTAAAGGACAATTGGGTGAAGGCTAATAAATGAACTGGGGCATTCTGCTTGTTTGTAAACCAATATATTCCAATGGTAAATTTTGACGAAACAGAAGGTTTTAAACAGTTGTTAGACTCCTATGAAGAGGCAAAACGACAAGGAAGGACTCTCTACTTTGATTCTGATGATTTTGCAGACATTGCGGAGCATTATCTGCAGGAGGGGCAGTTGGAAGACGCTCTTATAGCGGCAAATGACGGTTTGGAGATTCATAAGAATGATGGAAGCTTGCTGTCGATCAAGGTAAATGCCCTCATAAGTCTTGATTCATTTGAAGAAGCGGAACAAATTCTCAACACAAACGATCTTGATGGTGACATTGATGTGTTTTATTTCTGGGGTCAGTTGGAGTGTGCGCTTTATCGTGACTACAAGAAGGCGGATGAATACTTCTCTAAATGGCTTGCACTTGAAAGAAAAGAATGTGAGAAAGACGACGATGAGAATAAAACCAGATTACGTGAAGCCTATCAGCATATACTGATGTCATTGGTTGACTTAAAAAGCGAAGATGATGATGTGAGCCAATACATCAAATCGTGGGTAGAACAGTTTATTAAGGAATGCAAACCCGTTCCTGTTGATAAGATAGACTTAAGCATAACACACCTGTGCCATGATGAAGGCATGCTCCTGGAAGAGATAGAGCTATACAAGATGTATCTTGATTGCAAACCTTACTATCAAGAGGGCTGGGGATGTCTGGCGTCGTTGCAAAGTCTCGTAAAGGATTATGAGGATTCCGTCAATTCCGCTGAATTCGCTTTGGCAATAAAACCTGATGACGAAACGGCCTGGCTGATTCGTTCGATTGGGTATTTTGCCTTGGGTAACTATGCGGAGGCAGAAAAGGGCTACCGAAAATATATAGAAATGACGGGCGACAAGAACTCTTACCTGCCTTTGGCGAACAGCCTAATGTATCAAAAAAAGTTCGCTGAGGCAGACGATTGTATTGAGGTGGCAAAGAAATATGCAAGATGGAAGATAAAAGACCCGTTGGCAAAAGCCGGAATTTATGGCTACATCGCAGAAATTTACCTAAATGCGGGGCGTTATGAGGATTCGTTGAGGGAGATAAACAAGTCTATCAGATACAACCCTGAAAAGTCACAATACTACTATGTGAAAGGAGCGGCAGAATGTAAGCTGGGTAAAGAACGTGCCGCTTTTACAACCTTTATTCAGATGATAGTATGTGATAATTATGACATAGAGACTATTCTTATGGTAGCCTTTCTGTTATGTGACGTTAAGCAATGGGGCTCGGCTAAGTTCTTTTTCGAAATGATAGCGAGACGAAAGAACGAACCCGAACACGTGAAAGCATATATATATGCCGCGCATTGTGCGTATCAGTTGCATGATCGTGACGAATTCATGAGAAACCTTGAACTTGCTTGCAAGTTCACTCCCAACATGGTGGCATTGCTTTGGGTTGACGAACTTAAGGGAGTACGTCCCGAGGACTACTTCGATACAATCATGAATTTGTATGACAGGACGAAGTGAACATATATATTTTTATAGTGCGGCGGATTTGAAACAGACAACTGGAAATGATTGAGAAGCATATTGTATTGGAAGACATAGACCTGCTGACTTTCTACGGTGTCAACAACAGCAATTTGCAGATGATAAAGGCATTGTATCCAAAGTTGAGGATTGTAGCCCGAGGCAATGTGATGAAGGTGTTGGGCGACGAGGAAGAAATGTGTGAGTTTGAGGACGTTATCCGCAATCTGCAGGAATACTGTGTAAAGTACAACTCGCTTAACGAGGAGTCGGTTCTGAATATAATAAAAGGAGGAACAGGCAACATCTTGCATGGTCCTGACGGAGGTGACTCTTCTGCTATATGCTACAGCATAAATGGAAAGGCGATTACTCCACGAAGCGAAAATCAGAAGCGCATAGTTGAGGCGTATCAAAAGCATGACATGCTGTTTGCCGTCGGACCTGCCGGCTCCGGAAAAACGTATGTGAGTATCGCACTCGCCGTGCGTGCCTTGAAGAACAAGGAAATTAGGAGAATCGTTTTAAGCCGTCCGGCTGTTGAGGCGGGGGAAAAACTCGGATTTCTTCCCGGCGACATGAAGGAGAAGATCGATCCATACCTTCAGCCTCTTTACGATGCGCTGCAGGATATGATTCCGGTGCAGAAATTGCAGGAGTACATGGAACAACAAACAATTCAAATTGCGCCATTAGCGTTTATGAGAGGGCGGACTCTCAATGATGCGGTGGTTATCCTTGATGAGGCCCAAAATACTACGCCACAGCAGATAAAGATGTTCCTGACACGCATGGGGCATAACACTAAAATGATAATAACTGGCGATGTGACCCAAGTCGATCTGCCGCGGCAGGTTAAGTCGGGACTTGTTGAAGCGATGGACGTATTGAAGGATGTGAAGGGGATTTGCTTTATTGAGATGAACGATAAAGACATTGTCCGTCACAAGTTGGTAACGAGGATTGTGAACGCTTATAAGGCGTATGAGGAATTAAATAGGAACAACTACAATAATACATATAAAGAACATGAAGACTCTAACAAAGACAAACTTTAACTTCCCTGGACAAAAGAGTGTCTATCATGGGAAAGTACGTGATGTTTACAACATTAATGATGATCTTATTGTGATGGTCGCCACTGATCGTATTAGCGCTTTTGATGTGGTATTGCCAAAGGGCATACCTTTTAAGGGACAGGTGTTGAACCAAATAGCGGCAAAGTTTCTCGATGCCTCATCGGCGGAAATACCGAATTGGAAGCTTGCCACTCCCGATCCTATGGTAACTGTCGGACTGAAATGCGAAGGCTTTCGTGTCGAAATGATAATCCGTGGCTATTTGACGGGGTCGGCATGGAGAGCGTACAAGTCTGGAGAGCGCGTTCTCTGTGGAGTTCCGTTGCCAGAGGGTATGAAAGAGAACCAGAAGTTCCCGCATCCGATCATTACCCCGACGACAAAAGCTGATGAAGGTCATGACGAGAACATATCCAAGGAGGAAATAATCGCTCAGGGCATTGTCAGCAAGGAAGATTATGAGGTAATGGAGCAGTACACATACAAACTGTTTGAGTTGGGTACGAAGATAGCCGCTGATAAGGGATTAATACTTGTAGATACCAAGTACGAGTTCGGAAAGCGTGATGGAAAGGTTTACCTTATTGATGAAGTCCATACTCCTGATTCCTCACGTTATTTTTATGCGGATGGATATGAGGAAAAGTTCGAGAAGGGCGAACCTCAACGCCAGCTGTCGAAGGAGTTCGTGCGTCAGTGGCTTATCGATCACAACTTCATGAACCAGCCTGGACAGGTAATGCCGGAAATGACTGATGAATTTGTCAACTCAATCAGTGACCGCTATATTGAACTTTATGAGCATATTACAGGGGAAAAGTTTCATAAGGCAGAGTCAGATGAGGACATAGCTGTACGTATTGAACGCAATGTCACGGAATGGCTGTCGAAGAGATAAAACCATATAGCCTGACAGGATCAAAAAAGAAGCAAGTGGAGGCTATGTTTGATAATATTGCCTCCACTTATGATTCTGCTAACCATGTCCTTTCGTTTGGCATTGACAAGCTCTGGCGAAACATTGCGATCAAGGCCATTAGGCATAACCACGCTCATACTGTATCGAACATCCTTGATGTGGCTACGGGAACGGGCGACCTGGCTTTGGCTGCTTATAGAAAGTTGACTCCCTGCAAAATAGTAGGTTGCGATATATCTGAACAAATGATGGATGTCGGAAAACGGAAGGTTGATCAAGCCGGATTGACTGGTAAAATAGAGTTTGTGAGGGAGGACTGTTCTTCTTTGTCGTTTAGGGACAATGAGTTCGATGTCGTCATGTCGGCTTTTGCCTTGAGAAATTTCAATCGTTTAGATGTTTGCCTCAGCGAAATGCATAGGGTATTGGCTGAGGATGGATGCATCGTTGTAATCGATTTGTGTGCTCCTCGGCGGTTTCCCATGAAGCATATATTTGCTTTGTACCAAAGGTGGCTTATGCCGTTTGTCGGCAAATTGTTCGCACACGATCAAAAAGCCTTTAGGTATTTACCTGCCTCCATGGTCGCAGTTGACCAGGGAAAAGCAATGGCAGACCGGTTTAAGGATGCCGGGTTCAATGAGGTGACATATAAGTATCTGCCATTTGCGATGTGTTGCATGTATATAGGAAAGAAATGAAAAAATACGGACTGATAGGAAAAACGTTGGGGCATTCGTTTTCCCGACAGTTTTTCAATGAGAAATTTAGAAGAGAGGGAATAGACGCTGTTTATTCCAATTACGAGATTCCAGTAGCTGACGACTTTATGCAGGTTGTCAAGGATAAAGAGCTTGTGGGACTCAATGTCACGATACCGTATAAGCAGAATGTGATGAGGATGATGGACTCACTTAGCGACGATGCCCGTGAGATCGGAGCGGTAAACGTGGTCCGCATTGATCACGAACACCATAAATTGGAGGGGTTCAATACCGATGTTATAGGTTTTACTGACTCCATACGTCCGTTGATACAGCCGTGGCATACGAAGGCGTTGGTGTTGGGCACTGGTGGGGCGTCGCTCGCCATTAAGTATGGCTTGCGCAAACTGGGAATAGAACCCTTGTCGGTTTCTCGAACCAAACGTCTTGGAGTGATTACGTATGGCGATGTCAATCGTCAACTGATTGATGAATACAAGGTGATAGTGAATTGTACTCCTTTAGGGACGTTTCCGAATGTCAATGAGTGCGCAGATTTGCCGTATGAATATCTTTCTCCGCGGCATTTGCTGTTTGACTTAGTCTACAATCCCGAGGAGACATTGTTCCTGAAGAAAGGGCGTTTGCGGGGTGCGGTGGTGAAGAACGGCTATGAGATGCTTGTAGGGCAGGCGGAGGCGGCTTGGAGAATATGGAACGGGCGAACATAAACTGTTGCACTGTAGGCAGAGTCGCCATCTTTTTTCAAATGGAGTATGTTAGGAGGCTTGAGGGGGTACATCCCTCCTGTGGCCATTGGAATGGCAATACATTTTTGTTATATACAAAAAAGAAGGGATTTCCTCGCGGATATCCCCACCCAAAAAGCTTATAAAATTATTACTTACTATTTTTAATCAATATTAGTATAACTAATCGTAATCTAATCAATCGTTTCCCGATAATATTTTGAGAAAGATGAACATACTCGACGGAGTAGGCGCAGTTACTTATTCAGTATGTATTGGTGAATGTCGTCCTGTAGTTCGGGTGTCAGGGCACGGTTCGCCTTGCATCGTAAGATGATTTCATTAAGAAGCCTGTCGGGTATGCTTATCTTCTTCCAATTTTCGCTACACTTATTCCATTTGCCATAAGCAGTGGCCTTGTCTTTCAAGACAAAGTTTCCCTTTTGTCCCATCTCTGTATAATCGCCGTTTTTGAAAGTATATTTACCATACGCATGCGGGGCTATTTTATACTGGCCTGCTTTCGGCATTAGTATTTCCGCACATGCGTATTCTCCGTCCGGTCCGTAGTATTTTACTCTTGTGTAGTTGCTTCTTAGTACAATCTCATCTTCTCCCTCGTATTGCACGGAACGAAGGACCCATACTCCGATGATCTCCTTGTCGGGAACTCCTTTGTTCGCGTTATTATCTAATGGGATCATGTTTAAAAAGAGGAATAATACTACCATCACGACGGCAAGCAACGCTATTGTCAATAGTAGCGTGAGGTTTTGGTTTCTTGTTTGTTCTTGTTGCATAGTACTTCGTTTTAGGTTGTTCGTTTGTTTGGGGTTGTTCGTTTGTTTCTGCATAAAACTTTGCTTTTGGTTTCGGTTGCAAAGTTAATTCTATATTGATAATGTCGGTACACAAATCATTTTGCTTTTTGTTTGCAAATGCCGTGAGTAGGCTAAATGCAGTTGCCAAAATGTTTGCATGTAGAAAAACAATCGGTGGAATCGACTGTTCCACGTGAATTTTATAACGTATAAATAAAATTGTCCCAGTCTGTTGAACTGCCTTTCTTCTTGAAAATTTTCATGTACAGACGGCTGCGTACAGTACTTATACTGCTTGGCTCCTTGCATAGTGTTGCGGCTATGTCTTTTGGAGTCATACGGATTTTCAGCAGCAGGCAGACTTTGTATTCCACATCCGACATCTTGATGAGCCCGAACAGGTTGTGTGTGAAGTTGGGGTATACGCTGTTCACTTGGCGTTCCATTTCTTTCCATTCCTCGTCCGACAGGATCTTTCCCGAAGCTATGTCTTTTCGGATGTTGATATAATAGTCTGATTGGAAGAAGTCGTATTCTATCTCCTTCATCGCCTTCTCCATTTTTGCGGGACGAAGGCTCCTTTCTTTTGAGATTTGCCGCAGTTGTTGTGAGATTAGCTTGTTGCGCCGGTATGTCCTTAGGGCGTAGACGACGATTGCCGTTAGGACAAGGAACAGGCCGATAATTAAGAAGGTGAGCGTATGGTTTGACTTTTTCAATATTTGCTCCTTGGCGGAGAACACATACATATTGTCTGTGTTGACATTAATGAGAAAGTGGTTCCTTACTACGTCGGTAATTTCTGACGACTGCGTCTTGAGAAAGCCTGAGACGCGTTTCATTGTGGTGGTGACCCCATATCTTTGCAATGCGATGGTTGAGTCGCTTGTGGCCTTGAGCGGGCATTTGTATCCGTCCATATATAAGAGGTATTTCCCTCCCCCTGTGTATATGGTGCTGTATTTACATAAGGTTTGGGGCTTGATAGTGATAGCGTCTTCTTTTACTTGAACCACACATATATACATCGTACTGTCGCCAGCAAATATATACATGTTGGTCATATTATCATTGTTGGGCAACGCATGCTTTTCACCAGTAGGATCTTCCACTTCTGTTACGAGCCAAATATCCTCTATGGATTGATTCCCATTGTCCTCTTCCTTTTGCCCCTTGTTGCCACATCCGGCGAATATTGTCAGCAAGAGTATATATAACGCTATACGGCAATCGCTCATTAATTGTCTTTGTTTGTTGTAACATGCAAAGATAGGGAAATAAATCAATATAAGGAATACTTGCTGCAAATAAATATCGTTTGAGAGCCATTTGCCGTGATCTTTTGGGAATCCAATGTCAAGTGCAAAAGTCTCTTTATGCCTTATGGCGGAAGGACGGGGAGGTTTACAACATTGGAAAAACATTAAGATGTCGTGTTATAGTTTTATGAGGTCAAGTTCTGCCGTTAGTGCGAATGGATGGTGGCAGTCGAGGTCTATGACATTACTGAAGGTCTCAGGAGCGTCACCCGTCAATTGGTTGTGTCCTACAATCTGCATGTCATAGTCTATTCCCTTTAGGTGGTTACAGGTGAACTCATGGTAGTCTGCCCATAGCGGACCGCCGTACATTTCTCTGCCACCTCGGTAGAAACTAATGTCAGACAGTGCCGCCCAGCCTTGTTCGCTCTGCATAAGGTTGTTGAGGCTGTCCGCGGAAACGGAGTTGATTAAATCTTGATGCTCCTGGCACCATGCGGACGTGACACCTGCGTGTGTGAACAGGATTTTCTTCCCATTGATGTTCGTCTCATAAGCAATCCGGAGTGGAACTTCTGACAGCAACTGACGTATCTGGTCCTGATGGTAATAGTCGAACCGGCTGCCGCGGGCAAACTGGCTGAATGTATCGTTCAAGTAGTGGGCGTCATGGTTGCCGGTGAGCCATATAATTTCCTTGTCGGTGTGTTTTCGCAACGACTTGCATAGTTCGAGCCAGTTGTTTATGGCATCGTCAGTAGTTATACCTTCAAAACTGTAAGGGTCGAAGTAGTCACCGAGGAAGATGAGTAATGGCGCGGACCATTCGCAATCACCGTCTAAAACGTTCTTCCAAAAGCCGCGTCCATGTATGTCGGGGAAAATTATGCATTCAGCTTGTTTCATTCTTGTTCGTTCTTGTTGGCTACACCTTATTTATACATAAGATTTATATATAAGGACAAATCATCGGTTGATGGTAATTTTATGTCCAGTATGCAAAAGTAAGCATTTTATCTCAATATCACAAGTGTGATGCGTTTTTTTCATCAAATGCGCATCTTGCCCATTTAAATCAAGTCTGTGGTATAAAAATGGCGTTTCACTTTTACCTTATCCGTTTCCATGACTTGTTTCTCCCTATGTGTTATGAAACGTATGTTCTGACGACGTAAAACGACTGGAAACCGTAAAAACGTATATTTGGTAATAATAACCGCAAAAGGGATAATGAGCCATTGCTATAGAATGACTAATTTTGTAAATCAAATAAATAGAATATGAGAACGATAACATTGGCGTTGACTATGGCATTGACACTGGTTGTGACGGCATGCAATGGTCAAGGCCGTCAAAAGAATGAGAAGATGAAAACATTGGTTGTTTATTTCAGTCAGACGGGCAACACGGAGAACATAGCAAAGAAGGTTGCCGAAGCGACGGGTGCTGATATTGAACTTCTTGAGACGGTTTCGCCTTACACTGGCGACTATCAGAAGATTGTCAGCGACGCTCAGGACGAGGTGGAACGGGACTACCAACGTCCGATAAAGCCGTTGAAGCATGACGTAAGAGACTATGACCGTATAGTTGTCGGCACTCCCACGTGGTGGTACAAGATGTCAAGCCCTGTACTGACGTTCCTTTCCACGAACGACTTTCACGGCGAGGTGGTTGTTCCGTTCATGACAAACGCAGGATGGCCGGGAACTGTCATCAAGGATATGACAAGGGTTGCGGAGGAAAATGGGGCGAAAGTGGAGAACGCCCATGAGTTTAAGTTCAATACTCATAATGATGGCACTACCACAGGCATGGCTACATCTGAGAAGGAACTTGATAATTGGATAAACTCTTTGAAGTGATATTATGCCCATCCGCTCATCGTCGGACAATTGTCAGACGAGGGGTCGTAGTTTATCGCTTTTGGTTGATTGCTTTGACTCTTGTTTTTAATGCGGATCATCTGTCTGCTTGACCATCTTGTGCGGTTCTGCCAGCAGCTCCTTATACCTGTAGCAGTAGTCGCGGTGATCATTGATGATGCCTATCGCTTGTAGATGACTGTATATGATGACAGAGCCGACATACAGGAATCCCCGTTTCTTAAGGTCGGCGGAGACCTCGTCGGAGAGTTCGTTGCGTGTCACCCATTCCGTCTGGTGCGACGGGTATATAAGGCTGTTGCCGTCGGTGAAGCTCCAGATGTATTTGTCGAAAGACCCGAATTCCTCCTCCACCTTCACGAAGCAGCGAGCGTTGTTTATCATCGCCCGTATCTTTCGTGGTGAGCGTATCATGCCTGCCGTAGACATGACACGGCTCACATCGCCGTCGGTAAACCCTGCCACCTTTTTCGGGTCGAAGTCTGCGAAGCATTGGCGGAACACTTCCCTTTTTTGTAGCATCAGCTTCCAAGAGAGGCCGCACGACATCGACTCCATGAGCAGATACATGAAGTGGTCGCGCTCGTCGTGGCAAGGCGTTCCCCACTCCTTGTCGTGATAAGGCATATATATCGGGTCGAAGCCGAACTCCCGGCAACGAACGGGATATTGCAAATGGTTCATGTCGTGTCCTCCCCACTTCGTCTCACCAGCGAAGCGGAAGCCTATGTGTTTGTACAGCCTTTCCGCCCATGGGTGGGTGTGGTCTACGAGCAGGCCTACGGACTGGTCGCCATGCTCCTCTATTGCCACATGAATAAGGCGTGTGGCGATACCTTGCTTGCGGTATTCTTTCTTCACGCACAACGAGTCCAAATAATACTCCCCACTTTTCGTTTCCTCGTCCATGTCGGAGAAGTCATGGTCGAGATACTCCTTCGCTGCGTCTATGAACCGCCTGCGAAGTCTCAGCAGGTCTTTGCCGTCGTAGCCGACAATGCATCCCGCAATGTCATCGCCCGACATGGCGACCAACGTGTTACGATAACTGTACTGGCTATCCTCCATCTCCACAAGATGCGTCATCATCAGGTGAAAATCATCAAGTGTGTGGTCTTTACCGGCGAAGTTCTGACAGCAGTCATAGTCCATTGCTTCCATTATGAGGCTCGCAATTTCTCCTGCCTGCTCCTTCTTTCCATTAATGATTTGTATGCTTTTCTTTTTCATGGTGCAAAGTTAGCAATTTGTTTTAGTAATTCATCAACAACTGCCCTTTGACTTGTTATAATGTCGGTCCATTATTGTCCTCCAGACATCAACATGCTCTCTCATCCTGCCGGAAAAGGCAGATTGTGTGATTTCCCATTTTGAACAAGTCCCTTAGGGGCATGACACTCCATGCGATGACGGCTTGGAATGCTGCAAGAGTGTCACTTCGTTATTGCCGCATACTAAATTCATTACGGGCAGTAGTAATCGCCGTTAATAATTTGTGTATGTTCAATATTATCTATAACTTTGCAAAAAGTTTTCAAAGAGTCAATTCTTCAATATGAAAATCTCATTGGTAATTTCAACATATAATTGGCCCCAGGCATTAGACCTTTGTTTGAACAGCGTACGAAGGCAGACCCGTATGCCAGACGAGGTCATTATTGCTGACGATGGATCTAAGGAAAATACCAAGAACATCATTGCAAGGCAGAAGGAGACTTTTCCCTGTCCTTTATATCACTCTTGGATCCCTGACAAGGGATTCCGGCTGGCAAAGTCCCGCAACAACGCATTGCGCGCCTATTGCACCGGCGACTATATCGTGTTCATTGATCAGGATATTATCCTCGATAAACATTTCATTGCCGACCATGAGCGTATTTCCCAAAAAGGCTGCTTTGTCTGTGGCGGCAGAGTGAAGCTTGGCAAGGGCGTTACCCGCAGGTTGCTTGACGGCGAGCGCATACCCTTGGGTATTACCACGCAGGACATCAGTCGTAAGATCAACCTTGTTCACGCCCCATGGTTGCGCTTTGTCACCAAATATATGTATTCATGGAATCCTCTGTATGGCCGTGGCGCAAACATGGCTATATGGGCGGATGACTTGAAGTTCATTAATGGTTTCAACGAAGACATAACTGGATACGGCGGTGAAGATGTCGATGTATTCAACCGGCTGCTAAATTGTGGCGTTAAAAAGAAATATGCGCAGTTTTGCGCGATTGAATACCACCTGTGGCACAAACGTGGCAAAGTGGCAGCGGGCAACAAGACTGTAAATGTAGCTTTGCCAAACATGAAGTATTGTGTTCATGGTTTGACAACTATTGCGGATATAGGTGCATGAGTAAGTTGCTGACAATTATCATACCCTCGTATAATATGCAGGATTACCTTCCCCAATGTCTGCAGTCACTTTTGTGTGAAAGCAGCGCCTTGGTTGAGGTGCTTGTGATAAACGACGGAAGCAAGGACGACACCTCGAAAGTTGCCGTGGATTATTCACGGCGTTATCCTGAAGTAATCAAAGTCATTGACAAACCCAACGGCAATTATGGCTCTTGTATAAATCGGGGAATCAAAGAGGCGACAGGCAAGTATGTTAAAGTCTTAGATGCTGACGACACTTTTGACGAGGACTGCTTTGAAGATTACCTTCGCGACCTTGCCAATACAGAGGCGGAACTTGTTATAAATGATTATGTAAAGGTGTGGCCTGACAGGCAAAAAGTCGTAACCAGCTCTTTACAAAGAAGAATCGATTTGGATTTCATCAAGGTTTGTGAACGGCATAAGGAATTGTGGAATATACAGATGCATCAGGTTTGCTATCTTAGGAGCATGCTGCTTGCCATTGGGTATCATCAGACAGAAGGCATTTCATACACGGACCAGGAGTGGACTTTCATGCCCTTGTCTGCAGTTAAGACGGTCAGATATGTCCCCCTTCCTTTGTACCGCTACACCTTGGGACGGGAAGGGCAGACAATGTCGGCGGGATTTTCTTACAAACATTTTGACGACAACATCACGTGTACCTGTGCGATGCTGCAAGAAATGACAGCTATGGACTCTCTTGCAAAACCTGTAAGAGAAATCTTGCAATACAAGTTGCTGCGGCGAAGCCGGTTTATTTATAGGACTTGCCTTTTAAGGCTTTCAACAAAGAATTATTCCTTGCTCGACGAGTTTGACACCGCCATACGCAAAGACAATCCACGTCTCTACCACGACACGGGAAGGCTGCTTCTCAGCAAACCCTTCTTCTGCCTGCCTTACATTTCCATTTGGAGGAGAAACCACAACAGCAAGTTCTTGTCCTCCATTATAAAGTTATATAAGTTATTGCACTAATTTCACCGCCTTTTCAATTGCCTTTCTGAAGTACTCCCCATGTTTCAGCTGTTCAGCGACAGTCATGACCCTTTGCCGCATCGCTGAATAATCTTGTGCCTTAATGTCGGCGAGCTGGTCGGAGAGGTCTTTGAGCGAATGGATGGTTATGCCAATGCCTTCCTTTTCTATTATTGGTGCTATGGCGGACTCTGTCCATGCTATAATTGGCAGTCCGGCACGGAGGTAGAAGGATGCCTTATGGGGGGAGTTGTAGCGTAAGTAGCCGCCAAATGAGCCGGTGCACGCATCGAGCGAGTCGCCATCCCAGACCAGTCCGAAATCGCCGTCGCAATGAGTGATGAACTCGTCGGCTGGAGTGAAGTCGTGAAAAACGATGTGTGGGTCGTTCTTCAGCGAAGGCATAGCGTCGCCATTGCCATAAATATGAACCTTCAGTCTTTTGACCGTTTGAGGAAACTGCATGAAGAATGAATTCTTCCGTGGCGCAAGCGAACCGGCGTATACTATGCTGAGTCCTCTCTTGCTCGATGCGGATGGTTGAGGAGAGGCTTCAGAACGATAGTCGAACAGTCCCAAAGACGTAGTGTTCACTTTCAGTCCGTTGCTTTTGAGCCATTGCTCCATGGCCTGGTTGCTTGCAATGACGCAATCGGCGTGTGACAGCCGTCCAATCTCTTTGGCGATAGTAAGCTTTTTCCTGCGGAATGAACCCAAGTCATGAATCAGCGCAATGACTTCCGCCCCGTGCAGATGTGCCGCATCACAGATGAATGAGAAGTACTTCTTTACTGGATATTGAAGAACGAGGATGTCGCCCTTGCGTATGGACAGGCAGGCCTTTATCACTCCCGCCAAGTCATAGCAGAATATGAACATCCCGTTAGAACCTACTTTTTGTGGCAGTCCGACGTTAGTGAATCCCATTTCCCGCATCGTCGTCTCATTGTCCGTCTTCGCCTTGTTGCCGGCGGCGGTAAGATTGCGGTAACAACGTGAGATGTATATCATTCGGTGTGGCTTCATTGTTATTTCCTTAATTTCCAGAGTAGTCTTTTTATTGCTGTTTTGCGGTACTCTTTTCTCACACGCGGCATTAACTCCTTATAACTGTGATCTGTGTCAAGCACTAATTGTCCGTGGTTTGTAGGAGCCATGACCGGGGTCATGTAGTTGTCGCCGTATTGTGTGCGCAGGAACTTGTCGTAACCGACAGGTATGGGAACCGTCAAGTTCTCGAACGGAACCCACAGGGTCTTGTCGAATACAGACTTGTCGAAGATGAAGCGGTCGCCGTCAATGGCAAGTTGTGCCACGCGGTCGGCACCGTCCCATGGACAGGTTCTCAGTATGTCCTCTATGGGCTTGTAGAGACTGTAAAACCCCTCCTTGGCCACCTTCCTGCGCCAAAAGTATTTGCGGAATATGAGGCTGATGCGCCCGGACCAGATGATGGGGTAGTCAATGCTTTTCAGTTCTTTCATCCTCTTTCTGGCGAGCCGGATGACGTTGTACGCTTTTCCCGTGTCCTCAGGGTAGCCTTCGATAGGGAAAATGTCGATGAATATGCCTTGGTTGAACGGACGATAGCAGTCTGACGGGCGTATGTCGGCGGTGTCGCTGCGTCGCAGTTGGGCGTGTCCGCGATAGTAATGCACGTCGGTCTTCGCCGTCTGATAAAAGTACGGCTCTTTAAAGAAGTCGGGGGCTATCTCGCCAAGACGGTCGTAGTCGGGACGCGGCATACAGATATCGATGTCGTCATCCCAAGGTATGTACCCCTTGTGGCGCACGGCTCCAAGCAGGGTGCCTCCGTCACACCAGAGACGAAGCCCGTTCTGTTTGCATACATCGATGAGCTTCTGAAGCATGTCGAGCTGTACCGCCCATACTTTTTTCATATCCGCGGAGATATAATAGCCATTGCGTGTCTCCGGTTCTGGATTTACGAGTTCCATCCTTCATATTTTCTGCAAAGTTATGGAAAAAGTCCAAAGTGATGCAATAACTTTGATTAAATTTGTAACTTTGCATCGAAATATAAATAATACACATCATACCAGTATGATTAGATTGTCAAAGTCTGTTGTCGGCAAGGCAGAGTCGGCCGCAGTGTCTCACATCATTGAGGATGTGGGCTATTTAGGAATGGGTGCGGAAGTCGGTGAGTTCGAGCGCGACTTGGAGAATTTTATTGGCGGCGGCTATCGTTGCGTCTGCGTCAACAGTGGTACGGCGGCACTTCATCTTGCCGTTCAAGCCGTTACCAGTCCAGGTGATGACGTACTCGTACCGTCGTTTACCTTTGTCTCCTCATATCAGGCGATAACGGGTTGTGGCTGCCGTCCTATAAGTTGTGAGATAGATCCTGAGACGTTGACTCTCGACCTGAAGGATGCCGAGAGGCGCATAACACCCAAGACCACGGCGGTGATGCCTGTCTACTACGCCAGCAACTGCAAGATGGCGGAGGCATATCAGAGATTTGCAAAAGAACACGGACTACGCCTTGTAGAGGATGCCGCACACGCCTTCGGCTGCTCATTGAATGGAAAGAAGATCGGTTCGTTCGGCGACATCATCTGCTTCAGCTTTGACGGCATCAAGAACATTACCTCTGGTGAAGGCGGTGCAATCTTCACTTCGGATCCTGACATCATACAGAAGGTCAGCGACGCGCGGTTGCTCGGCGTTCAGAAGGATTCGGAGAAGAGATACGCCGGTAAGCGCAGTTGGGTGTTCGATGTAGTGGCTCAAGGTTACCGTTACCACATGAGCAACATCTTCGCGGCCATTGGCAGAACGCAGTTAAAACGCTTTGAGCCGGAATTCGCTCCGAGACGCCGTGAGATAGCTCTGAAATATACAGGACTACTGAAAGACAATCCCAACGTCAGGCTGACAGCGATGGATTATAAAAACGACATCGTTCCACATATTTTCGTCATTCGCGTACTGAATGGGAAACGTCCCAAGCTGGAACAGCTCTTCAAGGAGAATGACATCCAGTATGGTATCCAGTACAGGCCCAACCACACCCTTACTTATTTCAAGGAGATGGGAACGCTGCCCGAGGGCGCGAGGCTGCCGGTAACGGAGCAAGTCTACGAAGAGGTGTTCTCGCTGCCTATGCATCCAGAACTCAAGGATGACGATCTCCAACTCATCTGTTCACTTATTAACTCCCTATAAGCCTATGAAAGTAGTAATCCTTGCCGGCGGCTTCGGCACACGCTTGTCCGAATACACCAAAGTGGTGCCAAAGCCTATGGTTGAGATAGGTGGAAAGCCTATTCTCTGGCACATCATGAACCATTATTCAAAATATGGTTACAACGAGTTCGTAATAGCATTGGGTTACAAGGCCGAGGTGATCAAAGACTATTTCCTCCAGTACTACGCCTTGAACAATGATTTTACCATCGACCTCAGCAACAACCACGTAGACTACATCAACGAAAGGCATCGCGACTGGAAGGTGACCCTTGTCGATACAGGGCAAAACTCCCTTACGGGTGGCCGTGTAAAACGCCTGCAGCCCGTCATAGGCGATGAGGACTTCATGCTTACATATGGTGACGCGGTCTCCGATGTGGATATTTCCAAACTTGTCAAGACCCATTATGAGAGTGGCAGGCTCGCCACAGTAACTGCCGTGCATCCCGCAGCACGTTTTGGCGAGTTGCAACTGACAGGTGACGGACTCGTAACCTCTTTTAAAGAGAAGCCCCAAGTCAATCAAGGATGGATTAATGGTGGATTCTTCGTCTTCAACCCGAAGATTTTCGACTACATAGAAGGCGACAGAACCACGCTGGAGGCCGAGCCGTTGGAAAGGCTTGCCACTGAAGGACAGCTCAAGGCTTATCTTCACGACGGTTTCTGGCAGTGTATGGACACGGTACGCGACCGGGAGAAGCTCAACGAGATGTGGAACGCCGGCGATGCGCCGTGGGCAAAATAGAGTTAGAATTTGAAAGTGTAGAATTAGTATGGCAAATTACGATATTCGTCCATTGCAGATGCGGATGTTGAAGGTGCTTGAGGCTATCGACACCTGCTGCAAGGTGCACAATCTCACCTATGGTATCTTCGCCGGCAGTCTCATAGGCGCGGTGCGTCACAAGGGATTCATTCCTTGGGACGACGATATGGACATCCTGATGCCGCGTCCGGACTATGAGGAATTTATCAAGCACAGCAAGGAGTGGCTGCCAAAGCCTTTCGAATTCGTGTGCGCTGAGAACGATTCCAATTACCCGCTGCCTTTCGGCAAGGTGCAGGACGGTTCCACGACACTCATCGAACGACCGCACCTCAGCTACCTCGGCGGTATCTATGTAGACGTGTTCCCTCTCGACGCGGTTCCGGCGGGATGGATTGCGCGCCACCTGCAGATGTGGCACTATGGCTTCCTGCGTCAGGCTCTGTATTGGGTGCATCGCGACCCCTACCGCCACGGACATGGTCCTGGTTCATGGATCTTCCTGCTTACCCGCAAGGTGACGACGATGGAGAAGCTTCAGAGGAAGATACGCAAGCTGCTTTTGAAATACGACTACAACACGGCAAAATATGTAGCTGACTACACGGACGGCTTGAAAGGTGTGATGCCGAAGAGTGTGGAGGGAGTTTACGCACCATACGTTTTTGAGGGATTGACTTTCATGGGCGTTAAGGATTACGATTATTATCTCTCACAGATGTATGGCGACTATATGCAGCTGCCGCCGGTAGAACACCGCAAGCAACATAATTTCTATCTCATGGATCTCGAACACTCCTATCACAATTATAATGGGGATGGCCTTTCACCAGCCCACAAAAACAATTAAAACTATGGTACAGAATATATTAGAAAACGACATCAAGCACACCCTCGGCGGCCTTACAGCGGAGGAGCGTGCGAAGTTCGACGGCTCTACCGTCCTTATCACCGGTTGTGCCGGATTCTTAGGATATTACATGATGCACTTCTTCGCCCAGGAGGCTGAAGGACTGGGAATCAACAAGGTAATAGGACTCGACAACTTCATGCTCGGCCGTCCGGCGTGGATTCAGAAGCTGGAGGCGAATCCGAAGATAGAAATCCGCAAGTTCGATATCATCAAGGACGACATAGCTAATGTGGAAGGCGCAGAAAAGGCTGACATGATTATCCACATGGCGTCAATAGCCTCTCCGATGTTCTACCGCAAATATCCTATCGAGACCCTCGATGCCAACATCTGGGGCTTGCGCCGTTTGCTGGACTTCTATTGCCAGAAGCCTCTTCGCGGTTTCCTATTCTTCTCTTCGAGCGAACTCTATGGCAACCCCGACGCGGCTCATGTGCCTACATCGGAGGATTACTATGGTTATGTATGCGCCACGGGACCTCGTTCTTGCTATGACGAGTCAAAACGTTTCGGTGAGACGATGTGCATGCTCTTCGCGCAGAAATACAATCTTCCGCTCGGTGTAGTGCGTCCGTTCAACAACTATGGTCCGGGAATGCGCGTTGGTGACAAGCGAGTACCTGCCGACTTCGCCCTTGCCGTGATGGAAGGGCGTGACATAGAAATCCTTTCCAATGGCACGCCGACCCGCACGTTCTGCTATATAGCCGACTCCGTGTGCGGTTATTTCAAGATTCTGCTCCACGGCTCTTACGACTATTTCAATATTGGTGTCGAGAAGCCTGAGATAACGATCGCACAACTTGCGGAGATTTACGCCAAGGCTGGCAGAGAGATCTTCGATTACAACGGAAAGGTCGTGTATGCCACTTCCGATGATAAGGAATATCTCACCAACAACCCTCAGCGCCGCTGTCCGGACATCAGCAAGGCGCGCCGCATCCTCGGCTACAACCCTACAATCCTTGTAGAGGAGGGTGTCGCACGGTTCTTACAGTTCTTAAAAGAAAGTGAAAAAGGAGAATATCAATGGTAATAACAGTTTTTGGATTGGGATTCGTGGGACTCACCACATCCCTTGGCTTTGCTGAATACGGGCATAAGGTTTACGGGGTGGAGGCAAGTAAAGAACGCCTCGACACCATCAAGGCGGGCAAACTGCCTTTCTTGGAGGAAGGGCTTGACGAGGCTCTGATCCGCCACTTGAACAAGGATTTTTTCCCTATAGACTCCACTGAACTCGGCAAGGCTGTCGCTGAGAGTGACTGCGTATACTATTGCGTAGGCACTCCATACGGAAAGGACGGACAAGCTGATCTGACGTATCTTTTGGGAGCCGTCGATCAGACGTTGGAGGTGCGTCCGAAGAACAGGTACCAGGTGCTGGTGGTGAAGTCCACTATCCCACCTTCAACCACGGCGAAGAAGGTTATCCCCCATCTTGAAGAGAAGGGTGTAAAGGTAGGCACCGACCTCGGAGTGGCCAACAATCCGGAGTTTCTGCGCGAGGGACATTGCTGGGACGACTTCATGAATGCCGACCGCATTGTCCTCGGAGTGTCTGATGATCGTTCGGCATCCATACTGCGCCAGATTTACGCCACAGTGAAAGAGCCTGTCTATTGCGTCTCCCTCAACACTGGTGAGTTCATAAAGTACCTATCAAACACGCTGCTCGCCACTCTCATCAGCTACAGCAACGAGATGAGCGTCATAGCGGATACGATCGGCGGCATTGATGTAGCTGAGGCGTTCCGCATCCTCCACATGGACAAGCGTTGGACAGGCAGGCCCGCCGCAATGTCCACATACGTCTATCCTGGTTGCGGTTATGGCGGCTATTGTCTGCCAAAAGACACCAACGCGCTCTACTCGGTCGCAAAGTCGGCGGGCTTTGACGCCAACATCTTGAAGAACGTCATCGCTACAAACGACAATATGCCTGGGTTTATAGCGGAGAAGATAATCCGCGCCACTGGTGGGGACAAACAGAAGAAGATAGGTATCCTCGGACTTTCCTTCAAGCCGGGAAGCGACGACGTGCGCGACACCCCGAGCGCGAAGATCATCCGGCAACTGATGGCAAAAGGCTATACCAACATCTGCGGCTACGACCCTGTGGCAATCGGCGAGTTCAAGAGGCATTACGATTTCCAGATGGACTACACCAGTTCATACGAAAGGCTCGTCGACCAGGCTGACGTGCTGATCATCACCACCGCATGGCAGGAGTTCAAGGATGTGCGGATACGCACAAACAAACCGGTTGTAGACTGCCGGTACATGCTATAACGTTGTTATGGCTTACAGCATCACCCTTCAACCGCAATATCAAGAGTGGCGTGATTTCCTTCTTGCCATCCCGTCGCGCATGGACGGCGAGGGGACGTGGATCTATGGAGGCAGGCGCAACCTTATAAAGTCGTTCGCCGCTCCCGACGGCACTGTAGTCGTGGTAAAGCGGTATCACAGGCCAAGGGGAGTCAACCTGCTGGTCTATTCCCTCGGAGTGAGACAGCCGAAAGGCAGGCGCGCCTACCGGTATGCCGGCATTCTCGACGAACACGGAATAGAGACTCCCGCGCCTGTCGCATATATAGAGAACCGCAGTCACGGATTGCTGCTCGACAGCTATCTCGTTACAGAATTTTGTCCCTATCCGCACCGGTTGTACGAAATGGGTGACGCTCGTCCCGAGGTGTTCGAACCCTTAGCGAGGGCGTTGGGTGCTTTCACCGCCCGCATGCATGAGGAGGGAATACTCCATCTTGACTTTTCGCCAGGCAACATACTATGGGACAAGACGGAAGAC
>CAZHZH010000010.1:4602-5721 GCA_964537205.1 uncultured Bacteroidaceae bacterium | reverse complement strand
TGGTGTCCTTGCTGACCGACCCGTCGAGAATCTTCTTCGAGAGGTCGTTGAGCAGGTAGTTCTGTATGGCGCGCTTTACAGGACGCGCACCGAACTGCGGGTCGTAGCCCTTCTCGGCTATGAAGTCGACTGCCGCGTCGGTAAGGGTCATTGTGACTCCGTTGTTCGCCAGCATCTTCTCCACTCCGGCGATCTGCAATTTCACTATCTGCTTGATTTCAGTCTCGCTAAGCGGCTTGAACGTGATGATTTCGTCGATACGGTTGATGAACTCAGGACGCATCAGCTTGTGGAGTTGTTCCTCGCTGCAGTTTGAGGTCATGATGATAATTGTGTTCTTGAAGTTGACCGTACGCCCCTTGTTGTCAGTCAGACGACCGTCGTCGAGAACCTGCAACAGTGTGTTGAATACATCTGGGTGCGCCTTCTCGATTTCGTCGAACAGCACTACGCTGTATGGCTTCCTGCGTACGGCTTCGGTCAGCTGTCCGCCTTCGTCGTATCCGACGTAGCCCGGAGGCGCTCCGATGAGCCGGCTCACGCTGTACTTCTCTTGATACTCGCTCATGTCGATACGCGTCATCAACGACTCGTCGTTGAACAGGTAGTCGGCGAGAGCCTTCGCAAGCTCTGTCTTGCCGACACCGGTAGGTCCGAGGAAGATGAAGCTTCCGATAGGTCGCCGTGGGTCCTGGAGTCCGGCACGGCTGCGGCGTACCGCGTCGCTTACCGCCTTGATGGCTTCGTCTTGTCCTACTACCCGCTTGTGCAATTCCTCTTCCAAGTGCAGCAGCTTGTCCTTCTCGCTTTGCATCATCTTGCTTACAGGAATGCCCGTCCAGCGGCTTACCACGTCGGCTATGTCGTCGCTCGTGACCTCTTCCTTTATCATGGCGTTTCCGCCCTGAGTCTTCGACAACTCGTCTTGCACCTTTTTGATGTCTTCCTGAATGGACTGAATCTTTCCGTACCTGATTTCAGCCACTTTCCCGTAGTCGCCCTCACGCTCGGCGCGGTCTGCGTCGAACTTCAGTTGCTCTATTTGCACTTTGTCTTGCTGTATCTTGTTCACAAGCCTTCGTTCGGCCTGCCACTTCTCGTTCAGCACCTTGAACTGTG
>CAZHZH010000010.1:0-4502 GCA_964537205.1 uncultured Bacteroidaceae bacterium | reverse complement strand
GCCGCGATTATCGCATCATCCTTGATACGTACTTTATGGTGGTTCTCATATCTTTCCTTTAGACCACGCAGAATGCTGATGCTGTTTGGTACGTCAGGCTCGTCGACCATGACGGTTTGGAAACGGCGTTCGAGAGCCTTGTCCTTCTCAAAGTATTTTTGGTATTCGTCGAGAGTCGTGGCTCCTATGCTCCTCAACTCACCACGTGCAAGTGCTGGCTTCAGTATGTTGGCTGCGTCCATCGCACCTTGCGACTGTCCGGCTCCTACAAGGGTGTGGATCTCATCGATAAAGAGGATGATGTTGCCCTGGCTTTCGATTACGGCGTTGATGACCGACTTCAGTCGTTCCTCGAACTCACCCTGATATTTAGCCCCGGCTATCAGCGCACCCATATCGAGAGAGTATAGCTGTTTGTCTTTCAAGTTTTCAGGCACGTCGCCACGCAGTATACGGTGTGCGAGACCTTCCACGATGGCGGTCTTACCCGTACCCGGCTCGCCTATAAGAATAGGGTTGTTCTTGGTACGGCGGCTGAGGATTTGCAACACGCGGCGTATTTCCTCGTCACGGCCGATGACCGGATCGAGCTTGCCCTGCCTTGCCTCCTCTATCAGGTTGGTGGCATACTTCTTGAGTGCCTCAAGGTTCTGCTCCTTTGTGTTGTTATTGCTGTCTGTATTCATGTTCATTGTGTTTTATTTTCCTTTCTTACCTTTAAATATACAAAAAGCGTTCCATGCGTAAGCTTGCTGACAACATGTCGCAGATGAGTGCCGAAATGACAATTGCGCGTTTTGCATTTATTCACGTGGCTACCAATCACCGCACTCTGTTCGTACAGACCTTACCGGCAGTCAGACAGAGACGCAGAAAACACCTCACGGGATAACGGCAATCATCCCATGAGACGATGGCTGAAATTCGGTCTTTTTCTGGCATAACCTCATGAGGTTTCTTATTATAATAAATAAGGTGTGGCAAATAATCGTGCCAGCCGAACGCAGAGCCGTCATTTCGAGCGTAGCGAGTGAATCTTCTTGAGCTATGCCATGACGCCGACGCTTATCTGCGAAGCTAATCACTGCAACTCATAAAGGCAATCCTCGTAGTCCTTGACATAGTAGCGCATATATGTGCGTCCTTTCTGGATGATGGTGTGTCCTTCGGCTTCTAACCTCGCCTTTTGAGCTTCTATGCCACCAGGGTATTTGGAGTTGAGTTCTCCGTCGGTCTTAAGTGTGCGCCAATATGGTGTCTCGTCCTCTCCCCCGCGTTGGAAACTCGCCCAAGCCGCAATGGAGACGAAGATGCCCGCTGTGATTGGTTCTGTGAAATCCGCTCCGCTCGTACGTGCGAAGTAATCACGAATCTGTCCCACGGTAGTCACTTTCCCATACGGAATGACTTTCATTACCTTGTCGTAGTCCATGGGAGGAGCGAAGTACATCCTGCTTCCACCGAACTTTGCGATGCTTTTGGGGTCAGTGATAGTCTGATATTTAGGCATGTCCTTGTTGTCGTGCAGCATCGCGTTGAAGTCTTTTTTGCTTTCGTTTGCCATAGTAGTGTGCTTTTGTCGGCAAAGATAGCAAAAATAAAGTTTGAGGCGGTCTTGAAGCAAAAAAAATATTCTCAAGAAGTTTTTTGAGTTAAAAAGTTGTTAGTAATGATTAAAACAACTATCTTTGTGCGTGAAAACATTCGGAAGAACACACATTTGTTTTACCGACGAATAAAAACATAATAACCAAAACGAATCATTATGAAGAAACGATTACTTTTATCTTTCTTTACCATCCTCTCACTGGCTGCCAGTGCATACGACTTCACGGTTGATGGCATCTACTACAACAAAAATGGTAATGTAGCTTCAGTCTCAGTTACCTATAAGAACACATGGTATGATAGTTATTCTGGTGATATTGTGATACCATCATCTGTGACATACAATGGAACTATCTATTCTGTTAAGAGCATTGGAAATTCTGCATTCAGAGATTGCAAAGGCTTGACATCAATCACAATCCCGAGATCAGTGACAAGCATCGTCCGGTTTGCATTCTATAATTGCACGGGCTTGACATCAATCACAATCCCCAGTTCAGTGACAGGCATCGGAGACTATGCATTCTATGGTTGTACAGGCTTGACGAGCATCACAATTCCAAGTTCAGTTACAAACATCAATGAGGGTGTATTCCATGGTTGTACAGGCTTGACGAGTATCACAATTCCAAATACTGTGACAAGCATAGATGGTAGTGCATTCTCTAATTGCACAAGCTTGACATCAATCCTTGTTGAAGAAGGTAACAGCGTTTATGATTCACGTAATGGGTGTAATGCCATTATTAAAACCTCCACTAATACATTAATAGCAGGCTGTAAATCCACAGTTATTCCGAATTCAGTGACATCAATCGGAAGCAATGCATTCTATGCTTGCAAAGGCTTGACATCAATCACTATTCCTAATTCCGTAACATCAATTGGAAGCAGTGCATTCTATGCATGCACTGGCTTGGAGCTAATCACAATCCCTAATTCGGTGACATCAATTGGAAACAATGCATTCTCAGGTTGCACAGGAGAATTAATTATTAATTGTAACATACCTGATGGCTATTCATCCTCTTTCCCTCTTCAAGAATCAAAGTTTACAAGCGTAAAGATGAATGGTAAATCTGTCGGGAATCGTGCTTTTTATGAACTTACTACTATCAAATCAGTTGAATTAGGAGATTCCGTGACAAGCATTGGAAACTATGCATTCTCGGGTTGCACTGGTTTGGAGCTAATCACAATCCCAAATTCTGTAACTTCAATAGGATTCTATGCATTTTCGGGTTGTGACAGCATCAAGAGTTTGATATATGCTGATGGTTGTCGGGAAACATTGGCAACAGGATTGACGTCTATTGAGAGCGTAAGTATTCCAAATACTGTAACCAGCATCAACAGCGGTGCATTCTCTGGTTGCACAAGATTGAAATCAGTTACCGTTCCAGACAATGTCACAAATATTGGCTACTCTGCATTCCCGAATAACACTACAATCTATGTTAAGAAAGGAACGTATGCACTGCTTGCCTTATGGGATAGTGGTATCATTCCATACGAAACAGATACAAACGACAAACTGTATAGACCGTCTCTTACTATTAGTACAACACAAACTACAGTTACTGCACACGTCAACAATATTTATTCTGAGTATACTTATCTTTGGAACGGAGAATTAATTAAAGATAATAAAATTGCGATTACCGGACTTTATCCAGAGTTCAGTGGCACTATATATGTTTATGTGCAAAAGTCAGCAGAAGATGAAACGGTACGATGTATAATATCTCAAGATTATAAAACACAAAATGTTAGTCTAAGTATAAGTTACACAGGAACAGCTTCGTCTATCACTGCAACTGGTTCGTATATCGAGGGAGACGCAAAGGTCGTATCACAAGAAATTTCTTACGGAGACATTTCCTACACAGATGTTTCACAAGGAACGTTTACGGGTCTTGACCCAAATAGCAGCTATACGGTAAAATATACAGTTACACTCAACACGGGAAGAAAGTACTCAACCACGCAATCATTATCTACAAGCAACTTGTCCATCACTACCCATCAGCCAAAGGTGGTGACTGAAGGTAACGTCATTGTGCAGGCGACTTCCAATCTTGACGACGCTGAGACCAACGTGGGCTTTGAGTGGAGGCGGACTGACTGGACGAATGACTTTGCATCCAACTCAGGTGGCGGCCACCTGTATGAAGGAACAATGGAAGGCTACATACGCAATCTCAATACAAACTATTTGTGGAAGTATCGCCCATATTATGAAAGTAACACCGGTACACGATATTATGGCGACTGGACGGGCATCGACCCTACCAACACCAGCTACTTCGAACCTACCGTCCACACATACGCCAATATCGACGTAAACGGCAACAATGCCACAGTTAAGGGATACGTGCAACGCGGTACGGAGAGCATAGCGACCCAGGGATTCATGTACTGGGCGAAATCTGCTGTCAGCTCCAAATCACAAGCGAGCCGTGCACAGTCGGTTCCAAGCAGTGCTAAGACTGTTACGGTGGCTATAAGCGGCAGCAATCCTGTACTTGAGACCACGTTGACCGATCTTGATTATGAGACAGAATACGTCTATGTGACATTTGTTACCACAAGTGAGAACGAGACATTCTATGGTGAAGAGCGGACGTTCGCTACGGGCGAGGCACCGACACCTCCACAGGATGTGACACTCAATGGAGTTGTCGACACCCAGGATGTGCTGCAAATCTATGAGTATATGCGGACTCCGACCGGTGCGGACTCTCCGGTTGAGGATGTAAACGCCGACGGCAACGTGGACACGCAGGACGTACTCGATGTATATGATTACATTAGGGGGAAATAACTGTATGCAATAAGAAGCTTAAACAATAAGGAGTAAGGGACGGAATTATGATTTGATTCCGCCCCTTATT
>CAZHZH010000009.1:0-45548 GCA_964537205.1 uncultured Bacteroidaceae bacterium | reverse complement strand
CTTATCGGCGTAATCCCGTCAGTTATGATTTCAGGCAAGCCGTTCGGCTTTGTCGCAGTCGTAGGAGTCTTAGGACTAATCGGTATGATGATTAAAAACGGCATAGTGCTGATGGACGAGATCAACTTGGAAATCAACAGCGGAATGGAACCACGCGCCGCACTTATCAATAGTGCGAAAAGTCGTCTCCGTCCTGTTATGAATGCGGCTTTGACCACCATATTGGGTATGATTCCGCTTCTGCCAGACGCCATGTTCGGCTCTCTTGCCGTAACAATTATGGGAGGGTTGTTTGTTGGAACCCTCATCACTCTATTGTTTATCCCAGTATTATATTCATTATTTTTCAAGCTATGAGACTCAAAACAATATATATACTGCTATTCGCGGCAAGCCCGGCAATAAGCATGGCACAGTCAGAGAGTCTTACTCTCGAACAGTGCCGCGAAATGGCAATTACCTACAATAAGGAAATCGCAAAAGCAAACGTTCAAGACAAGCAGATGGGATTTGACGTAAAAACATACAAGTCAAACTTCTTCCCGCGCATAAACATCACCGCGTTTGATGTTTATTCCACTGCAAAAGGCGACCTGACGATGACCGGAGGCAACCTTCCAATATACAATTACTCCTCGTCGCTCGGGCAATACGTACCCGACGTGACAGTAAATTCAGACGGTAGTTACACAATGAACAAATACGCCTTGTTCCCCGACCAAAAGTTCGAATACAAAGTCAAGAACGTGTTTATGGGCGGTGTGAACCTCACCCAGCCAATATACATGGGCGGGAAGATTACGAGCGCATACAAAATGTCGAAAATAGGCAGGGACATAGCGACCCTTAATATCGCCCTCACACAATCCGACATCATCGTCCAAACCGAAGAGGCATACTTCCTTGCGATAAGGGCAAAAGAAATGATACAAGTCGCCAACAAGTACAAGGAACTGTTGCAAGAGTTGATGAAGAATGTCAAAAGCGCGTTCGAACACGGACTCAAGACCCGCAACGACATGATGAAAGTACAAGTGAAACTCAACGAGGCGGACCTAAATATCACCAAGGCGGAAAACGCCTACAGGCTGGCGTGCATGAATCTATGCCACTTTATCGGCAAGCCGCTCACAAGTTCCATCGACGTGGTTGACGCAGGGTTCACCAACGGCAACCCGAATGGAACCACCGACAAGAACATCGACATAAGCAAACGCTCCGAATACGAAATACTCAACAAGAAAGTAGAATTGGCAGGACAACAGGTTTCACTGACAAGAAGCGACTATCTTCCCAACGTAGTCTTCATGGGAGGCTACACCTACAGCAACGGGGCGGAATTCGGAGGACGCAAGTTGCTCGACAACGGGTCGGCATATGTTTCCGTAGGATTGAAAATGCCATTGTTCAACTTTGGAGAAGGGGTCAACAAAGTCCGCTCCGCCAAGGCCAAGCAGCAGATAGCAGAATTGGAGCAAGAAGACCTCAACGAGAAAATGATGCTCGAACAGCAACAAGCCATCAACAACGTGGAAGAAGCCAAGAAAGAGGTTAATCTGACGCAATCCGCATTTGACCAGGCAGAGGAGAACATGAGACTCTCAAAACAACAATATGAAGTGGGCTTTGAAACGCTATCCGACTATCTTGAATCACAAGCCATCTGGCAGGACAGCTACGCCAACAAAGTAGACGCAGTCTGCCAATACAACTTGGCATGGATTAAATACTTGAAATCCAAAGGAGAACTATAATAGTAATTATCAGAAGAAAGGAACTACCGTAAAATGCCACGCATACTATCAATTGACTACGGAAAGAAACGCACAGGGATAGCAGTCACCGATCCTTTACAGATTATTGCAAACGGGTTGGTGACCGTTGACACCTCTACCCTATTCGATTTCCTCAAGGAGTATTTGGAGAAAGAAGATGTGGAACGAATCGTGATAGGACAACCACGGCAGACAAACGGCGAGGACTCGGAGAACATGAAGCGCATCACACCCTTTGTGAACCGCATGCGCAAACTCCACCCCGACATTCCCATTGACTATTTTGACGAACGATATACGTCGGTACTCGCACATAAAGCGATAATTGAAAGCGGTATCGGGAAAAAAGCCAGACAGAGCAAGCCACTCGTCGATAAAATCAGCGCGACGATCATTCTTCAAGATTATATGGAAATGAAACGCCAGATGAAAATCTGACATAGAGTCAACACGAATTGAAAAGACAATAATAGAATTAAGAGTTAAACAAGTAAAATAATAATATATGGTATTACCAATGTATATATTCGGGCAGTCGGTTTTAAGAAAGGAGACCGAGGAAATCACCCCCGACTATCCAGACCTGCAGAACCTTATCAAAAACATGTATGAAACCATGTTGAAAGCCGACGGTGTCGGTCTTGCGGCACCACAAGTCGGACTTTCCATCCGTTTGTTCGTAGTCGGGCTTGACGTGTTGAGTGACGACTTTCCTGAATATAAAGACTATCTGCATGCGTTTATAAATCCACGCATCATCGAGACAAGCGAAGAGATGGAATCCATGGAGGAAGGATGCCTCAGCATTCCCGGCATACATGAAAACGTACGCCGTCCGAAATCAGTGCATGCGACTTTCCTTGATGAGAACCTTAATCCACACGATGAATGGATCACAGGATATGCCGCTCGTGTTTTTCAACATGAATACGATCATCTCGATGGCAAATTGTTTATTGACCACATATCAACACTACGCAAGCAACTCATCAAGAAGAAGCTGATCGCAATGTCAAAAGGACACATACAATGCAACTACAAGATCAAGCACTGACACCACTCACTCTATAAAAGACCTCCATAAGACATAATCAATGCGAAAGGCTCTAATACTCATATTGTTTATTACAAGAGCGATATTCATTTCAGCGCAGATTAATACTGAGCAGATGATGATAATCGCCCGCAACGCATTGTATTATGATGATTACGCACTGTCGATCCAATACTTCAATCAGATAATATCCGCCAAGCCATATTTGTATGAACCCTATTTCTTCAGAGGACTCGCCAAATTCTATTTGGAAGATTTCTATGGAGCGGAAAATGATTGTACAAAAGCGATTGAGCTCAATCCGTATTATGGCAATTCATACGAAGTGCGCGGACTTTCACGCATCAACCTAAAGGACTACATAGGAGCGGCCGATGATTATGAAAAGGCGGTGGAAATACGTGACGACAGTAAGAATTTGTGGCACAACCTCATTTTGTGCTATCTTGAGGCCGACAGTCTCGACAAGGCGGAAACTGCATTGGAAAGGCTTATAAACAAGTGGCCCAATCATGCCGACGGCTATTTATTCAAAGCCGAAGTATTGATAAAAAGAGGCGATACGATAGCGGCCGAACATTCGGTTGACGAAGCCCTGAAAGTAGAAAAATACAGCGTCCAGGCAAACGCCATGAAGGCCGGACTCCTTATGAATCGAGAGGAGTTCGCCGAAGCGGAAACATATCTCAACGAGGCCATACGGTTACAACCCAAGAACGCGGGCAACTTCATAAACAGGGCATTATGCCGTTATCAACAAGACAACCTGCGTGGAGCTATGAGCGACTATGATTTGGCACTCGATATCGACCCGAACAACTTCATAGGGCATTATAACCGCGGGCTCCTCCGCGCCGCCGTGGGTGAGGACAACGGGGCAATTGAGGATTTCAACTTCATTTTGAACATAGACCCTGACGATATTATGACATTGTTCAACCGCGCACGATTATTAGACCAGACAGGAGACTATGAGGCGGCGATACGCGACTATACAAAGGTCATCGAACAATTCCCCAAGTTCCTGTACGGTTATCAACTACGTGCCGCCGCCCGTAGGAAAACAGGCGACTACAAGGGTGCGATGAAAGACGAAGAACATGTGTTGCGTGAGAACGTGGCGCACAGATACGGCTATTCGACACCAACCAACAGTCAAAAGAACAAGACACGGAAGAAGTCAGAAATCAATCCGAACGACTACCAGCAACTCGTCGAGGAAGACGACGCACCAGTATACCAAGACGAATTCCGCGGCAAGATCCAAAACAAAGCCGCAGACACAAAACTTATGCCTGTAATCGTATTGGCAAGCGATGGTTACACCGCATCGCAAAGCATCCTTAATGATTACGCGCTTGCCGCATACCACATAAACAACGAAGCGTTGGACGCGTTTAAGAAAGGTGTGGAATATTGTATGGAAGCCGACAAAATAAGACTGAACGCAGACACAAAGGCATTAGACATAGCAAGCAAGAAAGAGAACTCCGTCACACAAGCCGCAATGAAATTGAGTCCGCTTGCGACAAGCGCCTACAACAAGGCATGTGAATGCTTCACCGCCTGCATATCATCCGCCCCACAATTCGCCGAGGCATACTATAATCTTGCATATATACAAGCCATGCAAGGCAATTACAATGCAGCGATTGAAAACCTGAACACCGCCATACAGAAGAAACCGTCGTTTGCCCTCGCATACTTCAATAGAGGCATCGTAAGGCTGTTCACCAACGACAGGACTAACGCTTTCAACGATTTAAGCAAGGCTGGCGAACTTGGTATTTATCAAGCATACAGTATAATCAAACACAACAGACAATAAGATATTAACATAAAAGATGAAATCAACTGCAATACTTCTACTTCACTGCCCTGACAAGCAAGGCATAATAACTGAAATAACAAAATTCATTACTGACAACAACGGGAACATAATTTACCTTGATCAATATGTCGACCATATAGAAGAGCATTTCTTCATGCGAGTTGAATGGACACTCGACAATTTTATTATTCCGTCAGAAAAAATCGAGGACATACTAAACACACTATACGTGCAGCGTTACGATATGCAGTTCAACTTGTATTTTGGCAATGTACGTCCGCGGATGGCCTTGTTTGTCTCGAAAATGAACCATTGCCTGTATGACCTGCTTGCGCGTTATCAAGCCGGGGAACTTAACGTCGAAATTCCCTGCATCATTTCAAACCATGAGGATTTAAGACCGGTAGCCGAACAATTCGGCATACCTTATTATGTGTGGAAAATCGAAAAAGACTGGTCAAACAAGCGTGAGGTGGAGAACGCCGAGATGGAACTGCTCCAGGAAAAGAAAATAAACTTCATAGTCCTTGCGCGCTACATGCAAATAATTTCAGACGACATGATTAAAGCATACCCAAACAAAATCATCAATATCCACCATTCATTCCTTCCGGCATTCGTAGGAGCAAAGCCATACCACCAGGCATACCAACGCGGCGTGAAGATTATTGGCGCAACAAGCCATTATGTCACCGCCGAGCTCGACGCAGGTCCTATTATAGAACAAGACGTAGTGCGCATCACCCATAAGGACACGCCTGAAACCCTTGTACTCAAAGGCAAGGACCTTGAAAAGATTGTATTGTCACGCGCGGTTAGGAAACATGTCGAACGTAAAATACTTACTTACAAGAACAAGACCATCATATTCAGCTAAGCACAAAGACGACAAACGCGGATCAACAACACCAAAATGTCGCATTGACCACTTTCTCCCTTTTAAGAAGACCGCTGAACAATAAAAAATCGTACATTTGCAACATACTACTTACAAAAACAGTTTATTATATGCATTTAAGTAACGTTTCCAAAGAAAGCCTTCGCAACTCTGTTGTACAGGCAGTCAAGAAAGCCGCTTCGGACAGCGACTACGAGGTAATAACAGACTTCCATCTATTATTGGATACCGACACAGGCAATTTGTCGATACTTGACGACAACGACGTTACACTTGCTTCCGTCATCATTGATGAATGGAGCAATTTCGACACGGAGGATTCACTTAAAGTAGTTGCAAGTTCCCTGACCGCCGTACTGAGGCAGATGAACAAGAATGGCGACTTCAAGGACGTTAGCATCTTCAAGCCATTTTCCTTTGTACTGGAAGGAGAAGACAGGGAGGCTGTTGAGGAGCTCTTCATTGTAGATGACGACAATGTATTCCTTAGCGGGGACTTACTTCAAGACATGGATAAAGACCTCGACAGCTTTCTCGACAAACTCATGAAGGAATAGCGTACTTAAACAAGACGACACCCAGGCTTCAACAACACATCTTAAACAAATCGATTGCACACTTTCCGCTTTTTTTGCAATCGAAAGGATTGAATAGTGCATTAAAGTTCTTTATTAGACCACACGTTCTTATAATACTCATTTATAGGTACTGCAGTTACGGCAAATTCACGTACCTTTGCCCCGCTAAAAACGAGTTATTAATAAGATTGTAAAATAATAAAGGCAACAACATTATGAGACAAGAATGGAGAGGTTTCAAAGGAACCAAATGGATTGACGAAGTAGACGTACGCGACTTCATACAGAATAATTACACGGCATTCGAAGGGAATGAATCATTCCTAAGCGGTCCGACACAAGCGACTGACAAACTCTGGGGCATACTACAGGAATTACAGAAAGAGGAAAGGGCTAAAGGCGGTGTACTCGACATGGAGACAAAAGTAGTAAGCAGTATCACCGCATACGGACCTGGATATATCAGCGAACAGACAAAAGACTTAGAGCAAATTGTCGGACTGCAGACCGACAAGCCGCTAAAGCGCGCCTTTATGCCTTATGGGGGCATAACCATGGCAGAACAGGCATGCACAACCTACGGCTACACGCCCGACCCTGAGCTACACAGGATTTTCACCCAGTATCGGAAAACCCACAATGACGGCGTGTTCGACGCATATACGGACGAAATGAAACGAGTTCGACACAACCACATACTGACAGGCCTGCCTGATACGTATGGCAGAGGCAGAATTGTGGGTGACTACCGCCGTGTCGCACTCTATGGCATAGACTTCATTATTGCCAAAAAACAAGCCGACCTCAAAGTCATCGGCAGTGGCACCATGTCCGAGGATGTCATACGCCTTCGCGAAGAGGTGGCAATGCAAATACA
Source organism: uncultured Bacteroidaceae bacterium (assembly GCA_964537205.1). GTDB lineage: Bacteria > Bacteroidota > Bacteroidia > Bacteroidales > Bacteroidaceae > Colivivens. The sequence continues at coordinate 38,535 of CAZHZH010000009.1, read as the reverse complement.
GGCTTTAAAGGAGATGAAGGAATTAGGCAAAATATACGGGTATGATATTTCACAACCTGCCGCCAATGCGAAGGAGGCGGTACAATGGCTCTACTTCGGCTATCTTGCCGCCATCAAGACACAGAACGGCGCGGCAATGAGCGTGGGTCGCGTTTCCACATTCCTTGATATATATATTCAACGGGACTTGAATGAAGGAGCAATAACTGAGGAACAAGCTCAGGAACTGATAGATCATCTTGTCATGAAATTCAGAATGGTGAAGTTCGCACGCATCCCATCGTACAACCAGCTCTTCTCCGGAGATCCGGTTTGGGCGACACTTGAGGTAGCCGGCATGGGTCAAGACGGACGCTCCATGGTCACAAAGAACGACTTCCGCTTCCTTCACACTTTAGAGAACATGGGGCCGTCACCAGAACCTAACCTGACAGTGCTCTACAGCCCGAGACTACCGGAAAACTTCAAGAAATACGCTTCTAAGATTTCTGTTACCACAAGTTCCATTCAATATGAAAACGACGATGTCATGCGTCCTGTATGGGGTGACGACTACAGCATCTGCTGCTGCGTGTCAGCTACACAAACAGGAAAGGAAATGCAGTTCTTCGGCGCGCGCGCGAATTTGGCAAAATGCCTCACATACGCCATAAGCGGCGGCGTAGACTCACGGACACGCGAACAATGCGGACCGGCATACCGGCCAATTGAAGGCGACATACTGACATACGACGATTTTATGCCCAAGTTCGACGCCATGATGGAATGGCTGGCAGATGTATACGTAAACACACTAAACCTCATACATTACATGCACGACAAGTACTATTATGAGGCAGCGGAAATGGCCTTGATCGATACAAATGTCCGCCGGACATTCGCCACAGGCATAGCCGGCTTCAGCCATGTAGTCGACTCCATCAGCGCAATCAAGTATGCGACCGTGCATATCAAACGAGACGAAACAGGCTTCCCACTTGAGTTCGAAACAGAAGGAGACTTTCCTCGCTATGGGAACGATGACGACAGGGCTGATGAAATTGCTGTATGGCTACTGAAGACATTCATGAACAAGATTCGCAAATATCACACGTATCGTAATTCAGAGCCTACAACCAGCATCTTAACCATTACATCCAACGTCGTCTATGGCAAATACACAAGTAACATGCCTGACGGCCGTAAGGCGGGAGCACCTTTGTCACCTGGCGCCAATCCATCGTACGGAGCGGAAAAGAACGGACTCTTGGCCTCGCTGAACTCCGTAGCCAAACTTCCGTATGAATACGCGCTCGACGGCATTTCAAACACTCAAACGATTGCGCCGTCCGCCTTGGGACATACGCAGGAAGAGCAGGTTAACACACTTGTCAATGTACTCGACGGATACTTTGCCAAAGGAGCGCACCACTTGAATGTGAACGTTTTCGGCATAGACAAGCTTATCGACGCGATGAATCATCCGGAGAAGCCTGAATATGCCAACTTTACTATTCGCGTCAGCGGATACGCTGTCAAATTTATAGACTTGACCAAAGAGCAGCAAATGGATGTCATAGCGCGTCGCGCCCACGAACGCCTGGCATAAGTCACGGACTATTACAGAATCCTGTCTTCAGCACCAATAAAGAATGAAGACAGGATTTATTACCCTCGTACACTGATACACCTTATTATATATAGCGTCATAATGTCAACAAGCTCAAAAACAATATTGGGAAGAATCCATTCAACCGAGTCGTTCGGTTCAGTGGACGGACCTGGCATCAGGTTCATCATATTTCTGAAGGGTTGTCAGATGCGGTGCCGTTACTGCCACAATCCTGATACTTGGAAAACAGACGGCAGCAATTTACGGACAGCCGATGAATTGCTCGACCAAGCCGAACGATACCGTCCCTACTGGGGTGACAAAGGAGGCATTACAGTCAGTGGAGGCGAGGCACTGCTTCAGATGGACTTTCTTCTCGACCTTTTTCATAAGGCGAAGGCAAGAAACATAAACACGTGCCTTGATACGTCGGCACAGCCCTTTACACGCCGTGAGCCGTTCTTTTCGAAATTCAATGAACTGATGCAACTCACAGACCTCGTACTCCTTGACATTAAGCATATCGACAACGAAGCGCACAAATCTCTCACCCGATACGGCAACGAGAACATACTTGACTGCGCCCGCTATTTGTCCGACAACAACATACCCGTATGGATTCGACACGTCCTCATCCCCACTATCACGGACGATGACGCGAGCCTCATCAAACTACGCAAGTTCATTGACACCTTGTCAAACGTTCAAAAAGTGGAAGTACTGCCATATCATACTATGGGCGTATACAAATGGGAACAACTTGGAATTCCTTATTCTCTGAATGGCATTCATCCTCCATCCGCAGAACGCATAGCCAACGCAGAACACATACTATCCACTCAGCCATAAGTACTTAGCAGTTGATTACTGACTCTGTGCAGATGCAATATCATCAAGTATGCCGTTAGCAATACTTGACATTCAAAGTGTCAAGTCAAAATTTTATCATATTATTATTTGTCAAGTACAAGTAAATATCGTAACTTTGCAGCCGTTATGAAAGATACATCAACCATAAAGAACTTGAAGGACGCCATGCGTCGCAATGGTGTCAGTCAGAGACAGCTTGCCGCGATGATAGGCAAGAACGAGACAGTCATCTCACGTTGGCTGGCCGGCAAAGTGGGTATCTCCATGAGTTCTGTCGAACTATTGGAATCGGCATTGAAGACAAAAATATTAATTGACAAGAGTAATATGAAAACAGCATTGATTACAGGTGTTACCGGACAGGACGGCAGCTACCTCAGCGAGTTTCTTTTGGAGAAAGGTTACGACGTTCATGGAATCATCCGCCGCAGCTCAGTAGACTATCGTGAGCGCATCGCCCACCTTGAAGGTCATCCACATTTTCATTTGCACTACGGAGACCTCGGTGATTCCATGTCGCTTGTAAAAGTGGTAGGAATGGTCAAACCCGACGAGATATACAACTTGGCAGCGCAAAGTCACGTACAAGTAAGCTTCGACTCTCCTGAATTTACCGCGGACATCGACGCCACCGGTGTACTGCGTGTACTTGAAGCGGTTCGCGCGTGCGGATTGGAAGACACCTGTCGCATCTATCAAGCTTCAACCTCTGAGTTATACGGCAAGGTTGAGGAAGTTCCACAGAATGAAAACACACCGTTTCACCCTTACAGCCCATACGCCGTCGCCAAACTTTACGGCTTTTGGATCGTGAAAGAATATCGTGAGGCCTACCACATGTTTTGTTGCTCAGGCATATTGTTCAACCACGAATCGGAACGTAGGGGAGAAACATTCGTAACACGTAAAATAACCCTTGCGGCCGCACGCATATCACAAGGGAAGCAAGATTGCTTGTACTTGGGAAACCTCTCGTCGCTGCGCGACTGGGGATATGCGAAAGATTACGTTGAGTGCATGTGGTTGATTTTGCAAAACGACAAACCGGAAGATTTCGTCATAGCGACAGGCGTGCAACACTCCGTTCGAGAATTCGCATACTACGCGTTCAAGCACGCAGGAATCGAACTTGAATTCAAAGGATCCGGCTTGAATGAAATAGGTGTATGCGTGAAGGTCAGCGGCAACGTAAGCACCGACCTCATTGGCAAGGTGCTGGTCAGGGTGAGTGAAGACTTCTATCGCCCGACAGATGTTGTCAATCTATGGGGAGATCCGACAAAGGCCAAGGCGAAACTCGGTTGGAATCCGTCAAAGACTTCGTTTGAGGAGCTTGTCAAGATTATGGTCGAAAGCGACGTCGCAAAAGTGGCAGCCGAGGGCGCGGCCGCAAAAGTCCGTACAAATCTTGCCGAGTATCTTGAAAAAGGCATCGTGAAATAAATTTATCATGGAACAGAGTATGTTGACAAAAAACTCAAAGATATATGTCGCCGGTCATCACGGACTTGTAGGTTCGGCCATTTGGAATAATCTGAAGGCACGCGGCTACAACAACCTTGTGGGACGTACGCATAAAGAATTGGATCTGACAGACCAATACGCAGTTAAGAAATTCTTTGACGAAGAACGACCAGACGCGGTGGTACTTGCCGCCGCGTTCGTAGGAGGCATTATGGCGAACAGCCTCTACCGTGCCGATTTCATAATGATGAACATGAAGATACAATGCAACGTCATTTCGGAATCATACACTCACGGCGTGAAGAAGCTGTTATTTCTCGGCAGTACTTGCATCTATCCCAAAAACGCCCCTCAGCCTATGCCCGAGGACTGCCTGCTCACTTCTCCACTGGAATACACAAACGAGGAATACGCTATAGCCAAGATAGCCGGGCTGAAAATGTGCGAGAGCTACAACCTCCAATATGGCACCAACTATATAGCAGTCATGCCGACGAACCTGTATGGCCCAAACGACAACTTCCATTTGGAGAACTCGCACGTCATGCCTGCCATGATGCGGAAGATTTATCTCGCAAAGCTTATTGAGGAAGATGATTGGGAAGCGATTCAAAAGGACATGGACAAACGGCCTATAAATCCACCCGCAACACTTGCGAAATCAATTGGCGCGGGAAACGTGAACGGCAACAGCCCTCGACAAAGGATTCTCGACGCACTGGCTTTTTATGGAATAGAGAATAATAAGGTGACACTTTGGGGTGATGGTTCGCCACTACGCGAGTTCTTATGGAGCGAGGACATGGCTGACGCCTCCGTGCATATTCTATTAAACGTAAACTTCAGCGACATCATCGGCATAGAGAAATACTCTTCAGTTTTCTATGGAGTCAAAGCAGACGGCGTAGTAGACCGTAACAACAGCGAGGGACGCGGCGGAGCCATTCCATCGTTGGGTGAAATACGCAACTGCCACATCAACGTAGGCACGGGAAAAGAGCTTACAATCAAACAGCTGTCTGAATTGGTAGTCAAGACCGTAGGCTTCACAGGAGAAGTTGTGTGGGATAGCACAAACCCAAACGGAACGCCTCGCAAATTAATTGACGTCACCAAACTACACCGCCTTGGATGGACACACAAAGTGGAGATCGAAGACGGAGTGCAAAGCCTGTTCAACTGGTATAAAAACACAATTCGTTAATAATGAAACGAACGCTGAAAGACATTTCGCCGACCAAGACATCTCACGAAGTCGGCTTGAAACGGGTATTACTCGCAGCCAACGAGAGTGGCTGCAGTCTGACCCAGATTGCCGTGACCGACTTGAAGGCGGGCGAGATAGCAGCAGCCCACATACACCCCGACATGCAGGAGGGCTTTTTTGTCATGGACGGTGATCTCGACGTGACACTCGATGACGAACTCATCCATTGCCACAAGGACGATTTCGTATACGTCACGGCATGTACTTCTCACGAGCTCAAGGCCATCACCGATGTCAGGGTCATGACTATCGGCTGCGTAATTGAAGCGCAACGGACCAAGCTCTACCCTATGCTGTTCGAACCGAACCTGCATCCCGTGGTATGGGGAGGCGGACGGCTTACCAAATGGAAAGGCCTGCAGAGTCAAAACGATATTGGCGAGAGTTGGGAGGTTTCAGCGGTCGACAGTTCTCCTTCGATAATTTCAAACGGAACGTGGGCGGGTTACAACCTCATAGACGTAGTCAAAAAGATGCCCGAGGAAATACTTGGACGGAAAGTCGCCCTACAATACAAGGGCAAACTGCCTCTGCTCGTGAAATTCATTGACGCAAAGAAGGACTTGAGCATTCAAGTGCATCCAAACAATGAAATGGCGCAACGCGAACACGGAAAATTCGGGAAGACAGAGATGTGGTATGTTATCGACGCCGAACCAGGCAGCCACCTTTATGCCGGCTTTAAAAAAGAGATAACACCCGAGGAATACAAGCAAAGAATTGCCGACGGCACTATAACCGACGTACTCGCACGCCACGAAGTGAAACCCGGCGACGTATTCTACATTCCTGCCGGTCGCGTTCATGCAATCTGCGGAGGCATCCTGTTGGCGGAAGTCCAGCAGTCATCAGATGTCACATACCGTATTTACGACTACAACCGTCCGGGCATGGACGGAAAGCCGCGCGAACTACATACCGAGCTTGCGGCAAAGGCGCTTGATTTTCATGTAGAGGACGAATACCGCACCATTTATCGCGAAAGCGGCAACAAGGCGGTGTCGGTCATTGACTCCCCATTCTTCAATGTGCGCATCACAGACATAGAAACTGCTGCGTCTACAGGCACAACCAAACCAGCGAACGCGTTCCATCGCAACCTTGTCAAGTACGACAGCTTCATCATATCCATGTGCATCAAGGGTGATTGCAAGATAAAAATACGATCCACAGGCGACGAGATTATACTTCACGAAGGCTACAGCTGCCTCATCCCCGCGGCCATAGCCGACTACGACGTATTTCCTCTTCATGGAAAATCTAAAATACTCGACGCCTTCATAGACAACCGTCAGAACGCTTTCAACAAAGTCTTCAACCGCTTTTTTCATATCAGCGACAGATAAAAGTTGGTGTATTTATATAAATTAAGGTGTGTTGAAGCATACTTTTGACAAGAATCCATTAACTTTGCATTGTGGAGTTATAACGACGTACGTCAAACTGCCACTCTAATCGTTAAAAAAGCATTAACAATATGAGAATTGCTGTAGCGGGAACCGGATATGTAGGACTGTCAATTGCGACACTTCTGTCACAACACAACGAAGTGGTAGCTGTTGATGTAATCCCAGACAAAGTTGACAAGATCAACAGAAAAGAAAGCCCTATCAAGGACGAGTACATAGAACGATACTTAAAAGAAAAGAGCCTGAATCTTACAGCGACCCTTGACGGTGCCGGCGCGTACCGTAACGCAGAGTATGTAATAATAGCCGCGCCTACGAACTATGACCCAATAAAGAACTTTTTCGATACAAGTCACGTGGAAGAGGTCATCGACTTGGTGTTGAGCGTCAATCCAGACGCCGTGATGGTCATCAAGTCGACCATTCCGGTGGGATACTGTGCTCGCCTGTACGAGAAATATGGCAGCACCATGCCTGAAGGCAAGACGTTCAAACTTATCTTCTCTCCCGAGTTCTTACGCGAGAGCAAGGCTCTGTACGACAACCTCTACCCTTCGCGTATCATTGTCGGAGCTCCTCAGCAACTGAAAAGCGAGGCTCACACATTCGCACGCCTGCTTGTCGAAGGAGCCATAGGACCAGCCGCAAACGGACAGAATCCCGTTTCACTACCGTCTGTTGAGGCAAAAGATGACGCTGGAACCAAGGGCATACCAGTTATCTTCATGGGGTTGACAGAGGCGGAGGCGGTAAAACTCTTCGCAAATACGTATCTTGCGCTTCGAGTGTCATACTTCAACGAACTCGACACCTACGCGGAAGTCAAGGGATTAGACACTGCCGCCATTATCGAAGGAGTGGGACTCGACCCGCGCATTGGCACCCACTACAACAATCCGTCGTTCGGTTACGGAGGCTACTGCCTGCCAAAAGACACCAAGCAACTGCTTGCCAACTACGCCGACGTTCCCCAAAACATGATGACCGCCATAGTGGAAAGCAACCGGACTCGCAAGGATTTTATCGCCGACCAGGTTCTGAAGAAAACGGGATACTATAATGCCAACAGCGCATGGGACATATCGAAAGAGCATACTTGTATCATCGGAGTTTACCGGTTGACAATGAAAAGCAACTCCGACAACTTCCGCCAAAGCGCGATTCAAGGAATTATGAAGCGCATCAAGGCGAAAGGAGCCGAGGTAATCGTCTACGAACCTACACTCAAAGATGGCGACAGGTTCTTTGGCAGCCGCGTGGTCAACGATCTCGATGAATTCAAAAAACTAAGTCAGGCGATCATAGCCAACCGTTACGATCCCGCACTCGACGACGTGAAAGCCAAGGTATACACCCGCGACATATTCCGCAGGGACTGACGAACTCCTGTTTACCCCTTGTTGGGAAAGCACATCCTACTTCGCCGTCTTAGAAGCAGGTAGAATCATAATGTTCATACTTGCGACACCCTCCCCGGGAGTCGTGTCGGCCTCCTTCGGAAAATATACAGGCTCATCAGGCTGCATTGGCAGAATATAAAGTTCCAGCGTTCTTGTTCCCTTCGGCAATCGCCATAATCCGTATTGGAAGTGGCAGCCGTTGTAGAAGTTGTCATCAACTAAATGACCATCGGCATACAAACGGGCGCAATCGCCATGATAGGCAATGTCAAGAACCTTCTTATCGTCGTTGGCACTATCGTCGGGAAAGGCTATGGTATAAACCGCGGCATCATCAAAGTCTTTATCCTCCGGCTCCATGGCGACCTTGGCCACTCCAATCTCTATCTTCCGCAACGCACCGGCTTCCCTCGTTTTTTTAAATGCGACAGGTTGCGACACCACTGGCTCCTCATCTTCAAGAAACAGGTGTTCGGCCTCGTTCTCAGTCAAAAGGTAATAGTTCTTATAAATAGGTTTGTCCTTACCTCGTGGCCTTACGCCTTTCATTTTCTTGCCACTTTCAAATGCGATTTCCACGGGCATGCCGCTGATTTGCATAAGGTATATTTTGCCTTCGCGGTTAGCTACAAGTTGTGCCGTAGCATATTCTATACCCGCCACATGTACAGGCAGTATGCCCACGGCATCAGCGTTGACGGTTAGTTTTGGAAAATCAACTCCGCAAACGTCGAACCGCACATTCTTTTTTGATGTAAGTTTTTGCAAGCGTTCATAGTTGTTGAAGAACACGAATCCGCTCCTGCCATCAGCCGTACGATAACTCCAACGCAGATAAGAATCATCACCTTTCTTTATTTCCGCAGTATTGACAAAGTGGGCGTCCATCGGTGCGAGGGTCTCCGCGAAATCATGCATGAAGATATGGAGAGGACGTAGACGGTAGTAGACAGGATTTTTTAAGCCAAACTCATTAAGTGGAGCTTGATAGTCGTATGTCTTCACCGGTAGGTCGTTGTAGTTGGTCGCCACCGTGCGTTGACACTCATTGAGATAGGTCAGACGACCGTCGGGGTTGGTTCCACCATGATAAACATAGTAGCCGAGAAGGTTGCTGCCACTTCCAAGTTTCACCACGGCCATGGCATAGGAATCATTTGGATACATATATGGCCGCCTATGGTATGCCGGTATCATGCCGCCACCTAACTCACAGGTGAAATACGGGTATTCTTCTTTTGCCGCCGACTCCTCGTCGTCGTACTTTATTTGTTCCGACCCGATGCTCTTGTTGTCACGGGCAGGTTTGAAGAAAAAAGCTTTGTAATAGTTACCCGCCGTCTCTTTCAAACTACGATCCCAAAAGCCGTCAGCATAATCGCCATAGAGTGGAAGCATCGCGCCATAAGGAGTCGGCGTCTTTAGCTCCGGCCAACCTGTACGCGTGTAGAAAGGCAGGTCGAACCCGACATCATTGGCTATTTTCTTCAACGCCATTAGGTAGGAGCCGCTGCCGCCCCACTCATTATCAAACTGGCAGGCAACGACCGGACCTCCGTCTTTCCACTGAAGCCCTTGTACTTGCGTGAACACCTGACGATACCACTCGCGGACGGCTTCAAGAAACTCCGGAATCTCGCGTCTGACCTTTATGCCTTTGGTAAACAGCCAGTCGGGCATTCCGCCATTGCGCGCCTCGCCATGACAAAACGGACCTATCCGCAAAATGACGGGCAATTCCTCTTGCCGGCACAGTTCAAGGAAGTGTCGCAGGTTGCGCCGTCCGCTCCAGTCGTACTGCTTTTCAACTTCCTCAATATGGTTCCAGAACACGTAAGTGGCAATCATAGTCACTCCACCATCCTTCATTTTACGAAGTTCCTCCATCCATTCGTCCTCTGGAAGGCGCGAATAGTGGATTTCGCCCATTATTGGTGCGACACGTCTCCCGTCGACCATAAGGCTACGGCTGTCCCATGTGATTTGTGGCACGGTTCTCCCTTCCAAAGTCTGGGCGCACAGTCTCTGCTGGTATGCCGACATGCATCCAAGCATAATGAATGTCTTGATCAAGTTTGTCATTCTTCCTTCAATTTTAGTGTTAAGTGATATCATGCATAGACGTTAATCTGCCTGCCAATGAATCGGCCACAATTGCCTTTGCACATACAAATATAATTTTTTTTCATCAAAAGACCTTCACAAACACTCTAAAAAAATCACTACTATGCGCTCACGCATAAATAAATGTTCGAAGTGCCAGGCAACAAGACATAATTGTATGCTTACAATAGATTGTACGTTTGTATGACTTACGCCCTGAAATGAGTCTTTTTCAGCCTTAATCTCGTAAGGTTATGCTCAAAACCTCATGAGGTATTGTACAACATCTCATGAGCCGATGCGTATAACACGCTACAGGCTGATTCGTAGCAGTTACATCCTTGAATATTAGCATGTTATTGTCGCGTAGCGAATGTAATCAACGCACGGGCAATTGTCTTTTGTTTGTCACCAGATCCGCTACAACGGCGTATTTCCGCCTGATAAAGAAGCGGACCTGTCTCGCACAAGTAGAATGAAAGTTCCTCACCATAGTACGCTTCCGCCACGTATGCTATTTCCACCCTCCTGACGACATGGGTCTCATACAGGTTCTTTGGAAAGAGGTTGAGCAAATGCACAATATATTTCACGCTATTGAAATGCCCATTGCAGTCAAGGTCGTTATACATTGGCCGAAACGTTGATACAGCCTCAACACCTGTAAGCGGACAGATATGGCTGTGTCCTTCGATCTCACAAGGCTTGTCGGGACACAGCATCGGAGCGAACGCCTCGCCATACAGGTCGGCGAATTCCACCGGCTGGCGTGTGTCGTTATCAATCACGGAATACACTGTGCGTACATAGCCCAGCATCCCGCCATCTTGCGACTTAATCGCGGAGTTCCGGTTGGCGAACATGCGGTAGAAACTCTCAAACCAGGTTTCAATGCTGTAACGCTCAGTGACCTTTGGCATACGGAACATCTCTACCGTAAACCGCGAAATTACCCAGGAACGGTTTTCCTCTGACATCTCAACCATGCCATGCCCCGCTGCCTCTGAATTGATGTCAGCCGAATTCAGGATATTGCGTCCCAGTACCTCAAAAAGCAGTTCCTTGTTGAAATCCACGTCGAATGCGTTCACACGGAAGTTCTCTGTTGTAATATTTTCGTTTGCCATGTTGTAAGTTTTAGTTTGCAAATATACCGTTATATCCGCGAACCTCCAAACACTGTCGTCAGGTAAAATCCATCTATCAACACACCTACGAAAGCTGTGTGCGGAAAATCGGAAGAGAATTGCACGACTCGGGTTGTGATGGGAAACACGTATCAGCCAAGATAGTAGTAGAGCGTGCAGACTATGCATATCAAGAATATCGCCACGCACGCTATCAATTTGAATATAGTACTAACCGCCAAAGACAACATTGAATAGGCTCCAATCAAAAGTGATTGTTTGAATTTGTGCGACTTACAAAGCTCACCTATCGACGCTCCGAGAAACGGTCCGACAAGCAGTCCCCATGGGGCATAAAACAACCCGATGATCAGTCCTATGGTTGCACCGACAGACGCCCATTTGCTTCCGCCCGCCTTGTTGGTTATCCATGCAGGCAATATATAGTCCAATATGGTAAGGAACAAGACGAACAATCCTGTAAGGACTGTAAGCACTATCATAAACGGAGTCGGCACCGCGATACAACACAATAGCATTGCGACGAATCCTAACGGAGGACCCGGCAAACCAGGCATAATCGAACCAACGATGGCTCCGATATTAAGAATCGCGGAACATAAGAATAAACAATCCTGGGTACTCATTGCTGTAGGATAGTGTCAAAAATGGAACGTATCAGTTACTGATTTGCCTCATATAATTGGCGACAAGCCGGTTCTTTTTAAATGATTCCGGGGCTTGGATGTATATTTCGTCAATTTGAGGAGTGGTGGTAGGAAATCCATAGAACTGCTGCGCCTCGTAGCATAGCCGTAAAAACCATATTATCCCTAAGGGATTAGAATAATTGTCTTTTATAAACTGAGTTTCCAGCCTATCAACTTCGGCTTGCAACCTTAACGATTCGTCACCAAGTTCACGCATTATTTCCTCTTGGTCGTATCCGTCCAAATACATCCTGCTTTCCCGGTTTGGAAGGTCGTCGTAGATTATTTTCAAAGAGTCGCGCTTTGAGAGGAAGGCGTACAACTTGTCATTCAACGGAGTCCCTTCAATCTTGACGACATTGTTGGCTATGCTGATGATCACGGTCCCCGGCTCAAGCACCATAGGGAAATTGTCGTCACCCATATACAGCCGTACCATCATGACAGAGTCTACAACGCCTGTCATATCGAACTTTCCATGCAATATCTCGCACGAGTCGATCGACTTGAAGTTTACATCCCGCTGACTTGGATCAACATCATACTGCTTCAGGTAAGCCACCGTCCCATCCTGTATAAATTGTGATGTAGTGCCTTCTATCACATATTTCTCCGCACACGATTGTATGAGAGCCATCGTTGATGCGGCTAATATCAGAGTGATTGTCTGTCGTTTCATGCTTTCTTGCAATTATAGTGATTGCAAAAATACTACATTGATTTTACACAACAAAATCCTTTTGCAATAATTAACCCTAATTAATCCTTATCTATATACCACCACAAAGTGTTACCGAAATCACGTCTGAGGATGCTCTGCTTGATGGTTTCCGCCGTATCGGCTTCCTGCACGGCCATATATTCTTCATACTGAGCAAGCATAAGTGTATCAGCGAACGATTGCAAAGAATCCCTGCTGATTGATTGGGCTTGCAGCAATATCGCCTCACGATAAGCCTTAGGCAGCTTTAGGACATCCGACGGGTCGCTGATGTGATAATATTGCCGGACAGAGCGGTAGAATCCGCTCATGTCTTTTTCCAGAAGTTTGCTGCATAGGACATATTCAGGCAGAAGCGGATTATGACGTGTGGCGGCATTGTTTCTCAGCAGATTCAGGTACGAGTCCAATGATGTCACAGCGTCGTTCGCCCACGCGCCGAGATCCTCCTGTATGTCCTTGCTTGTAAAACGGTGCAGACGGGTTATCGTGTCGTCGAGCATCAACAATGCCTCCGCCCCATAAGGCTGCGGGTAGTCAAACAACTTCTCTCCTAATTCCCCTTCTTTCGCAAGCGCATACATACGCAGTTCGTTGAGTCGTCGTGAGGTGACGAGCGATCTCTGCCCTACTTCGCCAGCTCCTTCATAATCTCCGTCAAGAATCAGCCTTTCAGCTTTCAACTCATACATATATACGTCGTTTGCCGGTGCGTTGGCTCCACACAAAAGAATCATTATAAGCAATGTGAGGAAGTTGGGCCACAGGTAGCGTGAAGTAGTGTAATCACCTTCCTGTATGCTTTCGCCCGGCATCTTGTATCTGAGTCTCAATACCAGCACATACACCACCACAAACAACGGCAGGATCCAAATCCAACTGCCAAACGTGAAGTGCTCTATCGTACGGCGGCTCAGACTTGTTATCATCATCAGCAGGACAAACGACGGCAGATAGGTCATGGCATACCAACGCCCCGAAAGGCGCGCCACCTTGTCAACAAGGTATTGCACGCACATCAAGGCAAAGGTGATTATCACCGCTCCAAAAAAGCGCGAATACCGCGTCACACCGTTCGAGAACACATATTGGGCCTCCGCAAGCACGTCGTTCTGCAAGCAGAATAAATACAAGAAACAAAACAACGCAAACAAGCATCCGCACGCCAATTTAATGCGGTTCGCTATATTTTGGGGTATCGGGTTATTGTAGTTCATACCAGTTTCAAGACAACCGCGCTCCGTGCCGGCAAGTACAACTTGAGCCATCCCTTATGCTGCCTTGCGTATAACACGTCAGTGGTAGTAAAGTGACGGATCGAATCATCATTAAGGTTATTGCCGCCGAATGCGCTTGAGTCTGTATTTAGCACTATGTCGTAAGCTCCTTCCTTTACAAGAAAGCCATAGTCGGTGAACGACCGGTTCGGGCTGAAGTTGAAAACAAACAGCAGGTCGCCCCTTGTGAACGCAAGAACCTGGTCGCCATCGTTGTGCCAAACCTCCTGCACCTTTGTCTTTTGGAAATTCTTCGTCCCGCCGATCAGGTGTATCATCGCCTTGTCAAAGTCGCCAAGGTAATGGTAGCACAATTCGTGGTTGTCGACAAGGTCCCATTGACGCCGCGCGTACTTATAGCTCCATCCGTTCCCCTCACGAGGAAAGTCTATCCACTCAGGATGTCCGAACTCGTTACCCATGAAGTTGAGGTAGCCTCCGTTGATTGTCGACGCGGTGATCAGGCGGATCATTTTGTGAAGAGCTATACCGCGGTTGACCGCCAGGTTTTCGTCACCTTTCTTGAAATGCCAATACATGTCAGCGTCAATAAGGCGGAATATTATGGTCTTGTCTCCGACAAGGGCCTGGTCGTGACTTTCGGCATAGCTGATTGTCTTTTCGTCAGCACGCCTGTTGGTAGTCTCCCAGAACATCGACGACGGCTTCCAATCCTCGTCCTTTTGCTCTTTTATTGTCTTGATCCAGTAATCAGGAATATTCATCGCCATACGATAGTCGAAACCATAACCGCCTTTGTCGAACGGAGCCGCGAGTCCCGGCATGCCGCTGACTTCCTCCGCGATCGTTATCGCTTTTGGATGAATCTCATGAATAAGCAAGTTGGCCAGTGTAAGATACGCAATCGCCTCATCGTCCTCGTGGCCGTTATAATAATCCTCATAACCACCGAACGCCTCCCCGAGTCCGTGACTGTAATAGAGCATGCTCGTCACGCCGTCGAAGCGATAGCCGTCGAAATGGAATTCATCGAGCCAATACTTACAGTTGCTTAATAAATAATGTATGACCTCATTCTTTCCGTAATCGAAGCACAAGCTGTCCCAAGCCGGATGCTCTCTTCGGTCGCCGTGCATGAAATACTGATAAGGGTCGCCTGCGAAGTTCCCCAAACCTTCCAACTCGTTCTTCACGGCATGAGAATGAACTATGTCCATTATGACGGCAAGTCCGTTCTTGTGTGCCTCATCGATCAGCTCCTTCAACTCCTCCGGCGTACCAAAACGGCTCGAAGGTGCGAAAAAGTTGCTCACATGATAACCGAAGCTGCCATAGTACGGATGCTCGGCGATAGCCATTATCTGTATGCAGTTGTACCCGTCAGCAATGATACGTGGTAGCACGTTATCCTTGAACTCGGTATACGTACCGACCTTTTCCGCGTCTTGGGCCATACCTATATGACATTCATAGATAAGGAGCGGAGACGTGTTGGGCTTGAACTTCTTTACCTTCCACTTGTATTCGTTCTCAGGCGCCCATACTTGTGCGGAGAATATCTTGGTCGTCTCGTCTTGTACCACGCGGTTGGCCCATGCGGGAATACGCTCGCCCTCGCCCCCGTTCCAATAGACGTGAAGCTTGTAAAGGTCCCCGTGCTTCATGTACGACAACGGCATTCTCAATTCCCAAACGCCATTCTCCTTTTGTTTGAGCTTATATTTGGGACTCTCCGTCCATCCATTAAAGTCACCCACCAAATATATAGCGGTAGCATTTGGAGCCCACTCGCGGAACATCCACGACTTGGCCAACTTATGCAGTCCGAAATACAAGTATCCGGTTGCGAAGTCGGAAAGAGTCTGCTTTCCGTTCAACGTCAATTCGTTCAATTTATTGATGGCGTGCTGATGACGTCCGACAATGGCTCCTTCGTAAGGTTCCAGCCATGGATCGTTTTTTACGATTCCAATATGCTCAGTCTTTTCTTCGACTTTTTTAGGCATAGTATTGTAGTTGTTGAAGATTTATAATTATTGTATTGTTATCAAATTAACGAGGCGTCACTCAAGCCTTAACTTTGAATATGACTTTCTTGATCGTCTTCTCGTCGGATATGCAAGGCGCGTGTCCGTCCTGCGGAAAGAAAATGGCGAACATCCCCGGTTCGGCCTTCACATACTGTTGGGCAGGTCCGTCGTAGAAAGTGATGTCCTTTTCACTGTCGTAAGCCTGAACTGGCAGATCCTGCCGCGGGGTATATCCATATACCTCAGCCGCACTCAGCGGAATCTGTATGTCAATCATCTTATCATGCGTTTCCAATTTTGCCGCGTCCTTCGTCTTCCCGCCGGCGACATTGAAATTCACGAACAGGCTGTCTCCCTTGATGATCTCCTTCCCTTCCGCCTTAGAGTGTATGTCGTTCGACTTAATGTAATCAACTACGTCCTGGAAGAGGGGGTTGAGAGCTACATACTTTTCCAAGTTGTTCAATGAATCGATAATCATAATACATTGTTTTTATTTAGTTTCCGATGTCTCAATAACACCGCGCTTATAATATCCCTTTCTAATGGTTTTCCCGTTGCGATCCTTCTCGACAAACGCGCCGTCGCGCAAGTCGTTGACATAAGTGCCTTCAAAGCGCACGCCGTCCTTGTCCTCCTCCACACACTTGCCGTTCTTTTGTCCGTTGGCGAAATGTCCCTTGAACTTGGAGCCGTCCTTCATGCGGATGATGCCCTCGCCGTTCATTTCTCCGTTCGCCCATTCGCCATCGTAAGTATCACCTTCCTTGTTGGTATACTTGCCGCGCCCATTTTGCTGGTCTTCCGCCCAATAGCCTTCGTATACAGAGCCGTCGGCGCATGTATATGTTCCGAAGCCGCTCATCAACCCGTCATTAAACGAGCCGACATACCTGCTTCCGTCTATGTAAGTGAATATCCCTTGTCCGTGGCGTTTGCCCTTCACATACTCGCCCTCATACTTGTCACCGTTCTTGAACGTGTAGATGCCCTTACCGTCCATCATGTCGTCTTTCCACTGTCCTTTATATGAGTCGCCATTGGCGTAGTTGTACGAACCGTAGCCTTCGCGCTTGTCATTCTTTATATCTCCGTAGTACGTCGCACCGTCGGCCCAATCGAAAAGTCCCTTGCCCTCTTTGTGATCGGCGACCCACGAACCTTGGTAGAACGCGCCGTTGGCCCATGTGTAAGTTCCCTCACCCTCACGCATGTCCTGATGCCAGTCGCCCTCGTATTTGTCTCCATTGAAATAATACATGGTACCCTTCCCTTCCTGGTAGTCGGTATACCATAAACCTTCATATCTGTTTCCGTTCGCGAAAGTGTAGGTTCCCAATCCGTGTTGGTGGTCGTTCATCCATTGCCCCTCATACTTTTCTCCGTCAGTAAACGAATACACCCCGTCACCATGTCTTTTCCCCTTCAGGTAATCACCTTCGTAAGTGTCTCCAGTCGGAAAAAGGGTTTTACCCCTGCCGTTGGGCTTCCCATTAAACATGTCTCCGCTGTATGTCGATCCGTCCTTGAATGTGTAAGTACCCTTTACTGTAGTTTTCTGTGCGTAAGCAGTTGATACTGTGCACACAAAAGCTACTCCCACTATAATATATTTATATAAGTTCATTATGTTCTGTTTTTAAATATGCGTACAAAAGTATTAATAAAAAACGAGACGGGCAAACGGATTAAGAATTATTAATCATTTTATCACTAAACAGATGGGGCAATCAAGCGGAACAGACCAACAACTCAGTCCTTCTCAGCAATCAATAGTGAGATTAATTAAAAAATTAACCGCAAAACTTATTGTTCATCCGACAAATTGTCGTAACTTTGCAGCCGATTAGCGCACAGGCACATGCGTGCGTGTGTCCGAATCATAGTTATCAACATAATGTCTAACATGTCAAAAAGGAAAAGATTTTAATTTATGACAGAAACAAAGAACATCAAACCGCTGGAAGATTTCGATTGGGAGTCGTTCGAGCACGGTAAGAAAGTGGCAGACAAAGAAGCCGAACAAAAAGCCTACGAAGGCACATTGAACAACATTACAGAGGGCGAAGTCGTCGACGGAACAGTAACGGTCATCAACGACCGCGAGGTTGTAGTCAACATAGGCTACAAGTCGGAAGGCATCATTCCTCGTAACGAATTTCGCTACAACCCTGACCTCGCAGTAGGCGACAAGGTAGAAGTCTACATCGAAAGCCAGGAAGACAAGAAAGGGCAACTGAACCTGTCACACAAGAAAGCGCGTCAAGCCCGCTCATGGGAACGCGTCAACGCTGCTTACGACAACAACGAGATCGTCAAGGGATTCATCAAGTGCCGTACAAAAGGCGGCATGATTGTCGACGTATTGGGAACCGAAGCATTCCTGCCAGGCAGTCAAATTGACGTAAAACCTATCCACGACTATGATACATTCGTAGGCAAGACAATGGAATTCAAGATTGTCAAGATCAACCAAGACTACAGAAACGTTGTCGTGTCACACAAAGCCCTTATTGAGGCAGAAATCGAAGCACAGAAGAAAGAGATCATCAGCAAGCTTGAAAAAGGACAAATACTTGAAGGTGTTGTCAAGAACATCACATCTTACGGAGTATTCATCGACCTTGGAGGCGTTGACGGACTTATTCACATCACCGACCTCTCATGGGGCCGCGTAAACGATCCGAAAGAAATCGTGCAGCTCGACCAGAAGATCAACGTGGTTATCCTCAGCTTCGACGAGGAGAAAAAGCGCATCGCACTCGGTCTGAAGCAACTTACTCCGCATCCTTGGGAATCACTTGATCCGAACCTCAAAGTCGGAGACGTCGTCAAGGGCAAGGTTGTTGTAATCGCCGACTACGGCGCATTCGTAGAAATAGCTCCAGGAGTTGAAGGACTCATCCACGTATCGGAAATGAGCTGGAGCGCACACCTTCACAGCGCACAAGACTTCGTCAAAGTCGGAGAAGAAGTCGAGGCCGTTATCCTTACACTCGACCGCGAGGAAAGGAAAATGTCACTCGGAATGAAGCAGCTCAAGCCAGACCCATGGGAGAAGATCGAGGAGAAATATCCTGTAGGCTCCAACCACATGGCAAAAGTTAGCAACTTCACAAACTTCGGCGTGTTTGTAGAATTAGAAGAAGGAGTTGACGGACTTATCCACATATCCGACCTCTCTTGGACAAAGAAAATCAAGCACCCGTCTGAATTCACACAGATCGGTGCTGAAATGGAAGTTCAAGTATTGGACATCGACAAGGAAAACCGTCGTCTCAGCCTTGGTCACAAGCAAATAGAAGAGAATCCTTGGGACAAGTTTGAAACCATCTTCACTCCAGACTCAGTTCATGAAGGAAAAGTGATAGAAATCGTCGACAAGGGAGCCGTTATCGGTCTCGAAGGCGGTGTTGAAGGCTTTGCCACTCCAAAGCATTTGGTAAAGGAAGACGGCTCACAGGCACAACTTGGCGAGACACTCCCATTCAAGGTTATCGAATTCAATAAAGACGCAAAGCGTATAATCCTTTCACACAGCCGCATCTATGAAGACGCACAGCGTGCGGAAGCAAAGGCTGCAAAGAAAGAAGCAAGCGCCAAGAAGGCTAAAGCAAAGAACGAGACTCCTGCAATCCAGAACAAGGCCGCAAGCACGACTCTCGGTGACATCGACGCTCTCGCTGCCTTGAAAGCTGAAATGACAAAGGAATAGCGACACCTGACTTATGGCATACTATAAATAATAAGGTGTACCACAACGTACAGACCCCTAAAAGCGAGACAAATACTTTTAGGGGTCTTTTCATGAGCGTAAGTGTCTCCACGGAGACATTATGCCGGTCTTCGGCCACCGGCCGATTAGCAAACGAACGGCAAACGGATTCACACTGCAATGCGTTCCAAATATGAAGCCGCACCCTCCATCTCCAAGAAAATGCACGCATAAACAAAAAAGTTCCATTAAAGTTTGGAAGTTACAAAAAGAGTTTGTATTTTTGCATCGAAAAGTATAAATATAACTGCGTATGATCAAAAAACTACTATTGTCACTGGCTGTAACAATGATGTTAGGCATTGCTCAACCCGTTTTAGCTCAAGACGTTCAGAAAGACCCGATTGAGACCGAGCAGCAGGCTATATCTATTACTGTTACAGAATCAAGTATCCACATCAAGAATGCCGAGAAAATGGTTCTCGAGATATACAACTTGGCAGGAGTGAAGGTCAGCACACAACGAATTGACAGCGCTGACAAGAAAATAGATCTCGACCACCTACCAAAAGGATGCTATATCATCAAAGTAGGTAAAACCGTCAGGAAGATATACTTGAAGTAGCCACAACAAGGCAATATGACAATATCCTCGTTTCTGGAGCCTAACAGTCCAAAAACAGGATATTATCATTATAAGCATACGAAGAAATCCGATGACATCAAGATTGCAAGACAATCTCGAGACAAAAGATGGGCAAGTATAACGAAGAAGAAATACTAAAGCAACTACAAAATCCCCAAACGCAGCACAAGGCATTTGAGGCGATTGTAAATCATTATAGCCAAACTATATACTGGCAAATCCGTAGGATTGTCATCGATCACGAGGATGCAGACGATGTCCTGCAAAACACGTTCATTAAAGCTTGGAGCAATATTACCTCGTTTCGCGGGGAATCAAAGCTCTCTACCTGGCTCTACAAAATAGCCTACAATGAAAGCCTTACTTTCATCAATCACAAGAAACAAAACATATCGCTTGACGACGTGGACACCAACGTCACAAACACACTTGAAAGCGACCCGTACTTCGACGGCGACGAAACGCAACTCATGTTGCAACAAGCCATCGACACACTGCCGTCAAAACAAAAGGCGGTGTTCAACATGAAGTATTACGACGAGATGAAATATGAGGACATGTCGAAAATAACCGGGACGAGCGTCGGAGCACTCAAGGCCTCATTCCATCTTGCCGTTAAGAAAATAGAAGACTATTTTAATAAGAGAGACTAAACCTTTTAATTCAAACAAAGTCATAAAAGTAAAAATTATATATACGATGAACAAAGAGAAAGACATATTAAAAAGATGCGGGAAGGAAAATCCTTTCAAGGTACCTGACGGATATTTCGACACTCTGACATCACGTATAATGTCGAACATCCCAACAGAAGAGACCAAAGTAATAAGCATCACACCGTCTCGACGCAAGAACGGTTGGATGAAATGGACTGGTCTGGTGGCCGCATGCCTCGTCGGAGCGTTAGTATGCTTCAATGTATTCGACAAGACTGAGCAAAAGGACAACACCCAGTTCGCGAGCCAAACTGTAGAAAAGACAAACGTTACATCATCAGACGACGAATACCAGAACGTCAATGCTGAAGACTTGTTGGACTATGCCATGGTGGACTACACAGATGTCTACTGCTACCTCTCTGGTGGTGAGTTTTAATTATACAAACCAACAAAAAAGGAAAGTACAAACTAAATGAAAAGACTTCTCTTCATAATCATTTGTCTATGTATCGGCACAACAACGTTTGCGCAACAACAGGGAAATAATGGCAATCAATGGGTTAGACCGTTCTCTCCAGAAGCCTTCAACCAACAGTTGGACGCATTTGTTCAAAAGGAAGCGGAACTTACGCCACAGGAATGCCAAAAGTTCTTTCCGTTGATGCATGAGATGATGAACAAGCAACGTGAAATCGGCGGCAAAATCCAATATACCATCGGATTGGGTTTCAGTGCGAAGACGGAAGCCGACTATGAGAGAATCATCACATGGATCACCGACCTTGAGGTGGAAAGCAAGAAGATCGAGCAAACCTACTACAAGAAGAAATTCCACACAGTTCTGTCATGGAAGAAAATACACAAGGTCAGAACCGCGTTGCAGAGATTCAACATGGAGGCTCTAAGGCATTTCTCCCCTCAAAACAATAAAAGGAAATGGGGCTACCCGAACATACAATCTCCAAGCGGCAAACAGCAGGGATGGAATTACAACCCTGACAAAAACGACTGCAGCGAAGAATATGGAACATACAACTACAATAAATGCGAGCAAGGAGCCGCAGCATACAAGAGTGATAGAGGATGAGGAAATAAGAGATAGCTGACATACACACAAAAACTATATAATCAAAGAGACGTGCATAACAAATCAATGCACGTCTCTTTTTATTTATTCCACCCTCCTTTCCGGCAAATTCCACACTCTTTAAAAGATTATCACCGCAATTCCGAACAATCGTTTCATCATGTAAATAATTTATTCTAACTTTGCAGTTTAAAGCAAACACAACGGAAAATGAAGTCCCATAACAGTTCATTCAAAGAAGACGAGATTAAGCGAGACTTACGCTACCTGCAGCTGCTGTCACAAAGCTATCCGACAATAGCCGACGCAAGTACGGAAATCATAAATCTCGAAGCAATACTCAACCTGCCAAAACCAACAGAGCACTTTATTTCCGATCCGCATGGTGAAAGCGAGGCTTTCAACCACGTGCTTCGGAACGCCTCAGGTTATATCAAGCGAAAGGTCGAAGAGTTGTTTGGCGATTCTCTGACAAGCAAAGAGAAGAGAGAGCTGTGCACGCTCATTTATTATCCAGAGCAAAAACTGCAACTGATAAAGGCAAAAAGAAAAGACTTGAAGGACTTCTACCCCACTACCCTGCTGCAATTGATCAAAGTGTGCCGTGAAGTGTCAAGCAAGTACACACGGTCGAAAATACGCAAGTCGCTTCCACAACAATTCGCATACATAATTGAAGAGCTGCTCCATGAGTCCCCTTCCGGACAAGGTGACAAGAAGTACCAATATTACACCCAGATTATAAAGACCATTATTGAGACAGAGAGCGCAGACGCGTTCATAACCGCACTGAGCATGCTTATCCAACGGCTCGCAATCGACAGACTTCACCTGCTGGGTGACATATTCGACCGGGGACCGGGGGCGCACCTCATAATGGAGACACTGTGCAACTATCATCATTACGACATCGTGTGGGGCAATCACGACATCGACTGGTTCGGCGCGGCGGCGGGCAATCGCGCGTGCATTTGCAACGTTTTGCGAATGACCCTCCGTTATGGAAACCTAAGCACCCTCGAAGACGGATACGGAATCAACCTGCTACCATTGGCGACCTTCGCAATGGACGTATATCACGACGACCCATGTACACGATTCGGCATCATCCACCTTCAGGGGGACACACCGGACGACCAACAGACCGAACGGCTTATGACACTTATGCACAAAGCCATCTCAATCATACAATTCAAGGAAGAAGCCAAAATAATCAACCGCCGGCCGGAATTCGGCATGGCCGACCGAAACCTGTTGCACCTCATTAATAAGGACAACGGCACTATAACTTTAGAAGGAAAGACGTACCAGCTCACCGACACTTTCCTGCCGACGATAGACCCCGACCGCCCATACGAACTCAGCATCGATGAGGAGCGCATGATGGACAAAATGGTTCACTCCTTCTCTGCCAGCGACAAACTGCACAAACACATCAGCAACCTGCTATCACATGGAAGCATGTACGCGGTAGTCAACTCCAACCTGCTCTTTCACGCATCGATACCACTCAACAAAGACGGCTCACTGAAGGAAGTGGAGATAAGAGGCAAGAAATATAAAGGAATAGAACTGATGAAGAAAGTCGAACGCATCGTGCGCGCCGCATTCAACAACGACACTAAGGGAGATGAAAAGCAGTTCGCAATTGACTTCCTTTGGTATCTCTGGTGCGGTAAAGACAGCCCCCTGTTCGACAAAGACCGCATGACCACGTTCGAACGCTACTTCATCGACGACGAATCCACTTACACAGAGAAGAAAGGCTATTACTATAAATATGGTGACAGCGAAGAAGTGATGGACATGATAATGGACAACTTCGGAGTGAAGGGAGTTCACCGCCATGTCATCAACGGACATGTTCCCGTCCGCACAATCAAGGGCGAGACCCCAATCAAAGCCAATGGCAAGCATCTGGTTATTGACGGCGGATTTTCAAGAGCCTACCAACCGAAAACAGGAATCGCAGGCTATACTCTCACCTTCCATTCAAGAGGACTCGAACTCGTACAGCACCAGCCGTTCAAGTCGGCGGAAGAAGCCATACGCAAGGGAGAAGACATAAAGAGCACGCGGCAGATTGTTGAGCTGAGCCAAAACCGAATGTATGTGAAAGACACAGACAAGGGAAAGGTGCTCAGCAAAAAGGTCAACGACTTGAAAAAACTGCTCTACGCATACCGGAACGGATGGATCAAGGAACTCAACAAGTAAGCAAACGGAATATCAAATGGAATATCAAGAAGCAGTAGACTATATAAACAAGACGACCGACAGCCTGCTTGAACGGGTTGGCGGACAACTCACAGACAAGAACATGGACAAGCTCACCCTCGACGAGCACTGCCTGCTCGCATACCGCTTCCTGCGCGACGAGGCAATGCAGGGAGGGTTCATACAGCTCATCCAAAACGGCTATGGGCCGTATGTCCTTTTAGGTCCATTCCCAATGCTTCTCAAGAAGGAATGGGGACTGAAGGACTTCAGCAAGCTCATCTATAATGCGGCTCACGAATACAAGGCACACAGGGAACAGCTCGAAGCGGACAAGAGCGACGAGGACTTCATGGCTCAATACGAACAATATGAGAAACTGAACGACTATGGCGATGACTTCCTCGACGACTGGGAAGAAGAGGTTACGCCACTGATGGCCGTAACATTCAAGGACAGACAAAACCGACACAATGGAAAAAAATAAAGACATCAAACAACAACATATAAACATCAAGAACCGACGCGCTTCGTTCGACTATGAGTTTATCGACATATATACGGCCGGCATAGTACTTACCGGCACTGAAATCAAATCAGTGCGGTTGGGAAAAGCGAGCCTTGTCGACAGCTACTGCTACTTCACAGGCGGCGAATTGTGGGTGAAGAACATGAATATCTCACAATACTCGCAAGGATCATACAACAACCACACCGAACGAAGGGAACGCAAGCTGCTCCTAAACAAGAAAGAGCTCCGCAACCTCGAAGCCGAATCGAAAAATCCAGGATTCACCGTCGTACCGACACGCTTGTTCATAAACTCAAAGGGATTGGCAAAACTCGACATAGCGTTGGCAAAAGGAAAGAAGTCGTTCGACAAGCGGCAGGCAATCAAGGAAAAGGAAGACAAACGGGAGATGGACCGGGCAATGAAGCACTGAAAAACGAATGGACAGGATACTTATACTCGACGGCGCCATGGGCACCGTATTACAGCAAAGGGGATTCAAGGGGAATTTCGATATGCTGAATCTTACACATCCCGATGTGGTAAGACAAGTGCATATTGACTATCTCGAAGCGGGAGCGGACATCATAACGACCAACACGTTCTCCTCGCAACGGATCTCACAAGCCGAGTACGGAGCGGAAGGCATGATCCAGCAGCTAAATGCGGCAGGTGTACGCCTGGCGCGTGAGGTTGCTGACGAGTACACAAGGCGGAACCCGTCGAAGCCACGCTACGTAATCGGAACCGTGGGCCCTACCAACCGCACATGTTCCATGAGCCCTGATGTCAACGACCCGGCACGCCGCGACATCACGTTCGACGAGCTTGCAGACGCCTACCGGGAGCAAATACGCACCATGATTGAAGGAGGAGTCGACGCAGTCATGTTCGAGACCATATTCGACACCCTCAACACCAAGGCAGGCATCTACGCCGCCGAACAAGCCATGAACGATGTTGGCAGGCGGGTGAGGCTCATGCTTTCCATGACTGTGTCCGACAAGGCGGGGCGCACTCTGTCCGGACAGACAATCGGAGCGTTCCTCGCGTCAGTGGCTCACGCCGACATATTCTCCGTCGGACTCAACTGCTCGTTTGGCGCAGAGGAAATAAAGCCGTTCCTCCGCGAGATGGCGGCGAAGGCTCCATACTACATAAGCTGCCATCCAAACGCCGGACTTCCTAACGAACTTGGACTGTACGACCAGACTCCGGAAGAGTTCGCCGCACAAGTCAAAGAATTCGCGCGTGAAAAACTCGTCAACATCGTTGGGGGTTGCTGTGGCACCACTCCGGATTATATAAGGAAATTGCACGATACTCTGATAACAGAACACTTGATTGGAAATGTCCACGTGCCATGCAAAACCGACCACATATTCACGTTGTCGGGGTTGGAGCCGTTGCTCCTGACGCAAGAGGTGCATTTCATCAATATTGGAGAAAGATGCAACGTGGCCGGTTCGCGCAAGTTCCTCAGACTTGTCAACGAGAAGAATTACGATGAGGCCTTGCAAATAGCGCGCAAGCAAGTGGAAGACGGAGCGATGGTGCTTGACGTAAACATGGACGACGGACTGCTCAGCGCAAAGGAAGAGATGACGCACTTTGTCAACCTCATGATGTCCGACCCCGACATTTCAAGGGTTCCGCTCATGATCGACTCGTCCGACTGGCAGGTCATCACCTCGGCTCTCAAGTGCATACAGGGCAAAAGCATCGTCAACTCCCTGTCTCTTAAGGAAGGCGAAGAGGCGTTTCTCACAAAAGCCAAGGAAGTGAAGAGGCTGGGTGCCGCCTTGGTGGTCATGGCATTCGACGAAGAAGGGCAGGCCACAACTTATGAACGCAAGATACATATATGCGAACGCGCTTATAACCTGCTAACGGGCATAGGGTTCAATCCATCCGACATTATTTTTGACCCTTGCGTACTCGCTGTCGGTACAGGAATCGAAGAGCATGCGAACTACGGACTCGACTTTATCCGGGCTACCGGATGGATCAAACGGCATCTGCCTTATGCGCACGTAAGCGGAGGCATAAGCAACCTGTCTTTCGCCTTTCGCGGAAACAATTACCTGCGTGAGGCCATGCACGCGGTATTCTTGTACCATACTATTAAGGAAGGCATGGAAATGGCCATCGTCAATCCCGCCGCCAAGGTGGCATACGCAGACATTCCCGACGACATTGTCAACGCCATTGACGACCTGTTGCTCAACCGCCGCCCAGATGCCACAGAACGACTGACCGATATAGCTCAATCACTGATTGAGAAAAAAAACGATACAGCCACCGAGAAGAAGGTGCTTACCCTCGAAGAAATGATCATGAAGGGGACGACCGAGAATTTGGAACCCGCGCTTATGGACGAGTTGCACCGTCTTGGATCACCTGTAAAAGTTATTGAAGGACCTTTGATGGATGCGATGAACAAAGTCGGGGTGCTGTTCGGCGATGGCAAGATGTTCCTGCCACAGGTTGTGAAAACCGCGCGGACAATGAAACAGGCGGTGGCGATTCTTCAGCCTTATATTGAAGAGGCCAACCACAAACCGCAGACTACGGCATGTCCGTGTTGTGGCGCGCCTGCCGCTATACCTCGCATAGTAAAGCCACGACGTCACCCAAGGGTCGTCCTGGCCACAGTGAAAGGCGACGTTCACGATATAGGCAAGAACATTGTGGCTGTCGTAATGGGCTGCAACGGCTATGAAATCATTGACCTCGGAGTCATGGTGCCGGCGGAAGCCATTGTAGAGAAAGCCAAAGAGACCAACGCTGACATAATCGGCCTGTCAGGACTCATTACGCCGTCGCTAACCGAGATGGTTAATACGGCGCGAGCACTATGCGAAGCCGGCATCTCAGTGCCATTGATGATAGGCGGAGCAACCACAAGCGAAC
Source organism: uncultured Bacteroidaceae bacterium (assembly GCA_964537205.1). Classification (GTDB taxonomy): domain Bacteria; phylum Bacteroidota; class Bacteroidia; order Bacteroidales; family Bacteroidaceae; genus Colivivens. The sequence continues at coordinate 10,857 of CAZHZH010000009.1, read as the reverse complement.
TGCATACAGCCCTCAAAATAGCTCCCGAATATGATGGAGCGGTGGTCTGGCTGAAGGATGCCTCTCAAAACATTACGGAGGCGCAACGCCTGCTCGACCCAGACACCTCGGCTGAATATATCTCGCAACTGAAAGCCCGACAGCAAGAATTGCGCTCTGAGTACGCAAACCGGCAGCCTAACCTGTTAAGCCTTGAGGAGGCGCGTAAGAGAAAGCACAAAACCATATAGAAGCCAGTTCGTGCCGACTCAATTTGAGCGACAATCTGATTAACCGAAGGGCATGACTTCATCAACTTCGAGGCGTAACCTAACGAGCTTATAGGCGTAACCTAACGAGCTTCGGCTCGCAACATAATGAGCTTATAGGTGGAATCAAGTCGGCTTCTGAGAGGAATCAGGCAAGGAACGCACCTCCCCATTGTTACATTCATTCAGCAACAAGAGGCATACGAACAGGCGTTTATGTTGTCTCAATGTACGTTCCACAACATTTTTTGAGTTATTTATTTCTCAGTGTGAAGGAAAAGCAGTAAATTTGCAACTTGAAATGTGCCTCTGTAAGGTGGCACGGCTCATACAATGAATAATAAACAAATAAAAATATAAAGAAATGGCAAAGAAAAAAGAATCGAGCAAAGCAATCGGACTCGACGTAGAACTTACAAAGTCGGAAGCGTTTATAGAAAAGCACTACAAACAACTCCTTATTGTCATCGCCGCAATAATAGTGGTTGTCGCAGGGTTCTATATTTACAAATGGCACATAAACAGCTTGGCCAAGGAAGCCGACGAGGCAATTGCAAAAAGCCAGATTGCTTTCGCACAGTCACAGTATGAGCAGGCATTGAACGGTGACGGCATACAAGAGAAAGGATTCCTCAAAATCATCGACGAGTACAGCGGTACAAAAACCGCAAACATAGCAAAGCTCTATGCCGGACTTTGTTACGCGCACCTCGACCGCACAGACGAGGCGATCAAGATGCTTGAGGACTTTTCAGCCCAAGACGACCAAGTCATATCTCCTTCCGCATTGGAGGCTCTCGGAAACTGCTATGTAAAGAAAGGCGACAACCAAAAGGGTGCTGAGACCCTTGTCAAAGCCGCCAAGAAGGCCGACAACGACGCTGTAAGCCCTATCTTCCTACTGCAAGCAGGCGAAATCTACGAAGAACTCGGCAACACCGACAAGGCCCTTGAACTCTACAAGGAAATCAAAACAAAGTACTTCCGCTCTCCTCTGTCAGCTGACATCGACAAGTATATTGAGAGAGCCAGCAAATAGCCGCTCGCAACTTTGCTTATAAATCAATAACCCCCAAAATATTTATGGCTACTAAAAACCATAACCTTTCAGACTACGATATCAACAAAGTGCCCGACGCAACGGGAATGAAAGTTGGTATCGTAGTTAGCGAATGGAACGAGAATGTCACTGGCGCGCTCCTCGCCGGAGCCAAGTCGACACTAATCAAGCTGGGTGTGAAGGAAAGCGACATACATGTCGAAACCGTTCCCGGCAGTTTTGAACTTGTCTACGGGTCGCAACTCATGGCACGAACCGGCGTTGACGCTGTCATCGCATTCGGATGCGTCATACGTGGTGATACTCCCCACTTCGACTATATCTGCGAAGGTACCACTTATGGATTGGCACACTTGAACGCCACACAGGACATCCCCGTCATCTACGGACTACTAACAACCAACGACATGCAGCAGGCATTAGACCGTTGTGGAGGCAAAATGGGCAACAAGGGTGACGAATGTGCTGTGACAGCGATTAAAATGATTGCAGTATCAAGAAAATTAAACAAATAACCAGAGGTATTATTGGTGGCATATTGGCATTATATGTCATCATTATAATATTGGTCAACATTCCTGCCATCCAAACAGCCTTGGGAAGTTGGATCGCAGATTCCTTGTCAAAACAAATAGGTACCAAGGTGACGATCGGACGCGTGGACATGGGACTTATGAATCGTCTGATTGTCGATGATGTATATATTGAGGACCAGGAAGGAAAACCACTAATCAAATCCGACCGTATGGCGGTCAAATACGATATACCGGCCATACTGCAAGGCAGGATTACCATATCAAACATCCAGTTGTTCGGCTTGACGGCGAACCTGCGCAAGGCGACCCCGGAATCAAGGCCGAACTATCAATTTCTTATAGACGCCTTCTCGTCGGACGATAACAATCAGACATCAGCGGTCAGCTTGTGTGTCAACTCGCTTATTCTGCGTAGGGGATGCATTACCTACGATATCGGAAGCCAAAAGCGCAAGCCGACATTCGACCTCAACCATTTGAACCTACGAGAAGTCGACGCCACCTTGTCGTTGAAGACGTTTGGCGAAGACAGTACCGAGTTGGTTGTAAAGCGTTTCAACTTCAACGAACGGAACAGCGGCCTTCGGCTCAGAAACCTGCAGGCTAAAGCAGTGGACAAAAAACACGTCCTGTATGTAACAGAGCTTACAGTCAAAACGCACCAATCATCCATCAATATCGACCCGCTCACTCTCAACTACGGCAATTACAAGAAAGACAAGACATTCAGCTACAATGCAAAAATAAGCGACTCGTTCGTCACCTTAGACGATTTCAAAGCCCTTGCGCCATCATTGGAAGACATCACCACCCCACTCTATTTCGAAACAGAAGTTGAAGGCACCCAGGATCATGTGACAATCGACCAGACCATAATTCACAGCGACGACAATTCCCTCCGCTTAGCATTCAACGCCTATGCGGAAAACCTGCGATCAAACGAAAGAGACCTAAACGCCAACATACGGCAAGTATTGCTCAACAACGACGGCAAGTCGCTTTTGTTCAAAATATTTACATCACATTCAACCCTGCCCGATCAATTGGAGAATCTCGGAACAATCGACTACACAGGCGACATACACACTATAGGTCATGACATAAACGTCCAAGGGAATTTGTCGACCGACGCAGGCAAAGTCGCTTTGAACGTCGGCATTATCAAAAACAACAACATTAGCGGCTCAATATCATCCGACAGTGTGAACATCGGCAGGATTCTTGGAAGCAAAGACCTCGGGCTGGCGGCTTTCGATCTCGATGTCGACGGCACGCTCACCGACACGGGTCTGCCAAACGGGACGGCAAAAGGCAATATCAGCATGTTGGAGTACTGCGGACACACCTATAATGACATCACTATCGACGCGGCGAACAGTGGCGGATTACTACAAGGCTCTGTCAGCGTTAACGACGAGTTGGCGGCAATCCAAATAGAAGGAACTTACAATAAGCGCGACTCACACATTGAGGCGAACGCGAATATTGAAAGATTTAATCCGAATGCGTTGGGACTGACCGACAAGTTGGAAGGCGACACATACAGCCTGCAGGCAAATGCGAACATTACAGGAAGCAATCTAAACACCGTTACGGGAGAACTCGACATAAACTCGTTGCGCATCACAACCGAAGACACCGAATACACACTTGACAACGCCAATATCAGCATAAGCGGCAATCAGAACTACAAACTCATAGAACTTCACTCCGATTTTGCCGACGCGCGCCTCGAAGGCGACATCTACCTCAACAGCATTATCGACGCCTTCAAGAACCAGGCGGCCTTGCACTTGCCCTCACTGGTCCAATACAGCAAGGCGAACAAGAACCGGTTCAACTTTGACATAACCGCGTCGGAATCCGAAATCATACGTCATTTCATCCAATCCGACTACACACTGGCGGCTCCTTTGCATGCCAACGGGTACATCGACGCTCAGGCCGACACGGCGTTTGCCGACATAAACGCTCCGTACCTTATAACCGGCAGCGATAAAGTGTATCGCAATTCCCATGTCAGGTTCACAAGTTCCAAACATGCCTTGAGCGCGTCACTCTCCACACTTAAGAAGGCTGACGACGGATACACACAATACATCATTACAGCCGACGCTGATGCTGACAATCTGCAAACGTTGGTAAGTTGGAAAGGCAGGACCGACGACGCGTCGAATGGCACGATCTACGCTACCACCGAGTTTGGCGACAGTCTTGGAACCATGAAGGCCAACGTCAACATCCACCGTTCACAGCTCACCATGAACGACACATTGTGGCAGATCGAGCCCGCTGTAATCTCTGTATATGGTAAGCGCATTCTCTGTAAAGGTGTCAGAGTTCACAACGAGGATCAATCTCTGAGAATCAACGGAGCCATATCCGAAGCGCAAACCGACTCACTCGTCGCTGACTTGGAGAATGTAGACATCGCCTACATCACGGATCTCATAGACTTCCATGCCGTACGCTTTGGCGGCCTGGTTTCAGGACGAGCCGTCATCAGCAACATCTACAATGACATACACCTCAATGCCAACGTACTTGTGAACGACATGCACCTGCAAGAAGGAAGGTTGGGCACTGGCTACATACAGGCGTTTTGGGATAACGAGATCAAGGGCATCAGGGTATATGGGCATATAGTGGACGACCTCATGTCAGTCAACCGCACGACCGACGTGTCAGGATTCATTGCGCCAAGCAAGAACGACATAGACCTGAAGATAACGCTTGACAACACGTACGCCGGTTTCCTCAACGGCTTCCTCAACTCCACATTCAAAGACATCAGCGGGAACACAAACGGAGTTATTCACGTCATTGGACCACTTAACGACGTAAACATTGTCGGCGACGTAAGCGCGGACGTCGACATGTGTCTGAAAGCCACCAACGTGACATACCATATCAATCCAGCCGACACCCTGCACTTCCGTCCTTACGTATTCCGTTTCGACAACGTCCGCATCGCCGACAAGCGAGGCAGCGAGGGACTGGTCAACGGAACCCTGTCGCACAAGAACATGAAGAACTTCAAGTACGACTTTGAAATCAGCATGAACAACCTCACCATTTACGACGAGCGCAAGTTCAATTCCGACAAGTTCTTAGCTACCGTATACGCCAATGCCACCTTGTCGATTCATGGCTCCGACGGTCATCCGCTTATAATGTCGGCCGATGTAACACCAGCAAAAGGAAGCGTGTTCGCATACGACGCGGCGACCCCCGACGCTATCTCAACAGGCACTTTCGTGGAGTTCCGCGACATCACACGCCGGCAGGAGAAAGAAGAAAAAAAGAAGTACGCCATATTATCCGGTGACAACAGGTTGTTCGACGACGAAGAGCCTGCAGACTCAGCAGAGGAAGACTATGAGTACGAAGGTGACATCTTCATGGACATCAGTCTTCACATAACGCCCGATTGTGAAATCAAGTTGCGCATGGACAACACCGAAGACGGGTACATCACGACTTTCGGCAACGGCAACCTGTTGGCGCACTATCACAACAAAAGTCCGTTCTCACTCAATGGAGTATACCAGATCATTGGCGGACGTTACCGGCTATACCTGCAAGACATCATCTATCGCGACCTGGACTTGCAGGAAGGCAGCAACGTGGTGTTCAACGGAGACCCGTTCGACGCAAACATTCATCTCATCTGCCACCACACAATCAACTCCGTCCCTCTTCGCGACCTCACATCAAACACCGGCTACAATCAAGACAGCAAGGTAAAAGTCGTTTGCGAACTCGATATAACCGGCAAGCTCGGAAACATGAACTTCGGCTTCGACATCCTGCTGCCTAACGTGAACGACGAGACGCGGCAGTTGGTGAAGAGCCTCATCAGCACCGACGACGAGATGAACATGCAGATGATTTACCTGCTCGGACTCGGGCGGTTCTACACCAACGAGTACGCAAGGGCGAACGGGGAGTACGGCTCCAACCAGGTCAACACCCTGCTCTCCTCCACCATTTCCGGACAAATCAACCAAATGCTGTCCAACTTCATCGGACAAGACAGCAAATGGAACTTCGGCACGGGGTTGTCCACAGGCGAGCGTGGTTGGAACGACTTGGACGTTGAGGGCATCTTAAGCGGCAGGTTGCTTAATGACCGGCTGCTCATCAACGGAAACTTCGGTTATCGCGACAACGCCATGACCAACACGTCCACATTTATCGGAGACTTCGATGTCAGGTGGAGACTGTCTGAAAACGGCAACACATTCATCAAGGCATACAATCAGACAAACGACCGCTACTTCACCAAGGCCACGCTCAACACACAAGGTATCGGAATAACATTCCAACGCGACTTCGACTCATGGAAGGCGTTGTTCCGGCGGAAGATGAAAGAGGAAGCGGAAAAACTATAATTGAATTAAAGACAAACAAAAACAGATAGAGCATATGTCATACGGATTTGTAAAAGTAGCGGCCGCCGTGCCTCAAGTCAAGGTCGCCGACTGCGAATGGAACGCACAACAGATAGAGAGCCTCATAGCGCAGGCCGACGGGAAAGGAGTGGAAGTTATTTGTTTTCCAGAACTTTGCGTCACCGGCTACACTTGTGCCGACTTGTTTCAACAACAACTGCTTCTCGACAGTTGCGAGATGGCACTATTCCACTTGTTGGACATCACACGGTCTCTTAACATAATCTCCATCATCGGTGTGCCGCTGAAGTTGAACACCATGCTGCTAAACGCCGCCATAGTAGTACAAAAAGGGAAAATATTGGGAGCTGTTCCAAAGTCTTTCATCCCCAACTACAAAGAGTTCTACGAGAAGCGCTGGTTCACATCGGGTGCCAATATCGAAGGGGTCACAACCCTTTGCGCACAGACAATCAACGTGTCGCGCAATACGATTTTCCATACCAATGATTGCAGTTTCGGAATAGAAATATGCGAAGACCTATGGGCTCCCGTCCCTCCAAGCTCCACCCTTGCCGTCGAAGGCGCGGATATAATATTCAACCTTTCTGCCACCAACGAAGTGGTCAGCAAGCACAATTATCTCACCAGCCTCCTCTCGCAACAGTCCGCACGCTGCATCTGCGGCTACGTATACTCTTCATGCGGCTTCGGCGAGTCCACACAAGACCTTGTGTTCGCAGGCAACGGGATGATTTTCGAGAACGGCAGACTGCTCGCCGAAGGAGAGCGCTTCTGCATGAAGGAGCAAATGGTTATTTCCGAAATCGACGTGGAATACATCAGGTCCACGCGCCAGGCAAACATAACGTTCGCCGACTCACAAGCGTCTGCCCCACACGCAAACGAAGTCGACGCGGTCTCATTCGACAGCTGGAACGAGCTGCCTTCCCTCACACGCCGTATCGACCCGTCCCCGTTCGTGCCTAAGGGAGCCTTGCTCGACGAACGATGTGAGGAGATATTCGCCATACAGGTTGCGGGACTCGCCAAGCGTATTTCGCACATCAACTCCAAATCGCTCATTATAGGCGTATCTGGCGGACTCGACTCCACGCTTGCCCTGCTTGTATGCACCAAAACAATGGACAAGCTGAAACGCAGCCGGAAGGAAGTCATCGCCATCACTATGCCGGGTTTCGGAACTACCGACCGCACATACAACAACGCCCTCTCCCTAATGAATTCGTTGGGTGTCACCGTGAGGGAAATATCCATTCAGGACGCCTGCATACAGCATTTCAAAGACATCGGGCACAATGCGGCCGAACACGATGTTACCTACGAAAACAGTCAGGCGCGTGAGCGTACGCAGATCCTGATGGATGTGGCCAACAAGGAAGGCGGCATAGTTGTCGGTACAGGCGACTTGTCGGAACTCGCCTTGGGATGGGCCACATACAACGGAGACCACATGTCGAACTATGGTGTCAACTGCTCCATTCCTAAGACTCTCGTGAAGCATCTGGTCACCTGGGTGGCTAATACAAGTGTCGACGATCAGTCGCGGGCTACCCTGCTCGATATTGTCGACACGCCAATAAGTCCTGAGTTGATTCCAGCCGATGAGAACGGACAAATAAAACAAAAGACCGAGGATCTGGTCGGACCATACGAGCTTCACGACTTCTTCCTCTATAATTTCATGCGCAACGGCTTCCGTCCTGCCAAGATATACTTTCTCGCCCAAAACGCGTTCAAGGGTACATACGACGACGACACCATCATGAAATGGTTGAAGACATTCTACCGGCGCTTTTTCAGCCAGCAGTTCAAGCGTTCTTGTCTGCCCGATGGTCCGAAGGTGGGAAACGTCAGCCTCAGTCCTCGTGGCGACTGGCGGATGCCAAGCGACGCTTGTGTGTCTGAATGGCTTAAGGATCTTGACGCGTTAACGGCAAACGAAGCATGAAGGAATTGCTCGACAAAGTCTACTCTCAGTTCGACGCTGACCAGTTCAAGCAAGTCGATCCCTGTGGCACCGTTTACAAGCTGATGGAGCATACCGACAGGCAACTCGACATAGAGATTGGAGCCTTGCTTGTAGCAATGATCAGTTGGGGTTCACGCAAGGTCATCGTACCCACAGCCATGCACATGTTGCGTGATGAGATGCAATGGCATCCGGCCGACTTCATCTTGAACGGCACATACGTCCGGTCATACAAGGACGCCAAGAACCAGTGCGTCTACCGCACTCTCAACGTGCCGACTTTCAAGCTTGTGTGCGACAACCTCCTTGGAGCGTTGACAGGCTATGCCACAATGGAGGAACGACTCGCCGGACTTTCCACCAAAGAAGCTATCGGAGAGGTCTGCAAATGGTTGTCTCCCGCCAAGATAGGAAGCATGGACAAGTCTGCATGCAAACGGGTGTGCATGTTCTTCCGCTGGATGGTGAGGTGGGAAAGTCCCGACTTCGGCATTTGGAAGTCACGCAGCCAATCGGACTTATACGCCGTGATGGACGTACATGTGTGCGAGCAGACACGGCATCTGCTGCACAACAAGCGTCCCACATGGAAGGCATGTGAGGAACTGACAGGCATATTCAAGTCGTGGGATGCCGCCGACCCCCTCAAATACGACATCGCCTTGATGGTACTCGCCGACCATCCTGTAAAACAAATATAACTCTTACACCTTATTATATATATGAGCATTAAGACTATAATCATAACATCATTGACGCTGACGACGCTCTTAACCGCCTCGTGCGGCAAGGACGACGACGTGCGGCTGTCGAGCAACAGCGCGAAACTCGGTCCATACGAATCAAGGGTTGAAGTACCTAAGTTGAAAAGCAAAGGCACTGTGTTCATTCAGCACAGTACATTGATAGGAAGTGATTCCGTCATGACCTATTGCATGGAGTACGACACCATAAAGAACCACTCGCGGTGGGTGGCGTTCCGCTTCGACGGAAAGACACGCGCACTGGGCAGCGGAAGGTCCGACGCCTGGGCCAACGACCCTGCGTTGCCGTCAAAGAACCAGGTGGGCGCAGGCTATTTCCAAGGCAAATCACGTGGACATCTGTGTGCGTCGTACGACAGGCAATACAGTGTGGAAGCGAACAAGCAGACATTCTACATCACCAATATGAGTCCGATGCTAAGCAAGTTCAATAGCGACTACTGGACCACATTCGAACAGTTCGTCCAGCGCAAGGGACGCGACACCAGTTTCGCCGACACACTCTACGTGGTGAAGGGCGGAACTATCGAAAACGGCATGACACAAGGCACGTCCATGAGTAGTGGAGGGAAAAGCATTGTCGTGCCCAAATATTACTTTATAGCACTCCTGCGCTACTTCGCCGGCTCGTACAGCGCAATCGGTTTTTGGGTTGAGCATAAAACCTACAATCACGAAGGTTCGTCCGCCGACCTGGCGACCAGTGCGATGAACATCGACGACTTGGAGGAGAAAACCGGCATCGACTTCTTCCACAACCTGCCCGATGGTACAGAGCAAACCATTGAGTCGGAAGACATTGAAACTCTTAAAAGTGTATGGGGACTGAACTGAGGTACACCGACTTGTTCATCGATTTCGACGACACAATATACGACACTCACGGCAACGCCGTCGTTGCGCTTGCTGAATTGTTCTCCGCATTTCATCTCGACCGGTACTTCCCCACCCCTTCCGTCTTCTACGACTCCTATTGGAAGGCGAACACTTCGTTATGGTCCCAATATTCCGGTGGGAAGATTACACGCCCGTTCTTGATGGTGGAACGGTTCCGCCAGCCCCTGAGCTTGGGCATGGACGACCCCGATCCAGAGTTCTGCATGAAGGTGAACGACACTTTCCTTGACTTATGCTCACGCCGGGGCGGAGTAGTCGACGGAGCATACGACCTCATGGACTATCTCAAGGACAAGGGCTACAGGATGCATCTGTGCAGCAACGGATTCCACGAGGTGCAATACAAGAAACTCGAAGCAAGCCGCCTGCGACCCTACTTCACCAGTGTCATCCTAAGTGAGGACGCGGGTGTGAACAAGCCGGCCAAGGCATACTTCGACTACGCCCTGCAAAAATCCGGAGCCTCAAGAGAGCGGACAATAATGATAGGCGACAACTTCTATACAGACATAATGGGAGCCAAGTCCGCCAATATCGACACCATATTCTTCAACCGATGGGATGCCGACTTCAAGCCGCCGGTGCCTCCAACCTACGAAGTTCATCATCTTAGTGAAATAAAGCGCATACTCTGATCCCATTGCCCCGCCGCATATTGGTTTCGGGTCTTGTCTCGTCGCATGTTGGTTGCAGGGGGCTGGTAACGCCACATGTATGGTTGCTGGGGCTGGTCTTGTACCAGCCCACCCACGGGCATAAACCCACTGCCATAAACCACGTATGTAAATACTCATCAACACATTGCAAAACAGCCACAGAGCAGGCAGCAATCAATGATTTTCCCCTATTTCGTCATTAAAGAAATTGAGAATACCATAAAATGACGTATATTTGCATGTTGCAATGATGAAAAGACTTAACATTTTTGGGTTGATTCTAACCATCATTTCCATGACTCGTGTAGT
>CAZHZH010000008.1:0-45803 GCA_964537205.1 uncultured Bacteroidaceae bacterium | reverse complement strand
TGGACATCGCCAATGTATTCTTGTCACCAACAATGAGAATGGCATTTGTGAGAATGTGACCTATGAGCGCAATAAGAGGGTTATTGAGGGTTACACCACTCCGAATGGCGAACATGTCGAAGGCTTGCACGGTAACAACCTACGCTACTACAAGACCGACTTTGTCGATCGAAAACATACCGTGAAGAACATGCGTGCATTGGTTGATGCCGCCACTGACATGCTCTGCATCAAAGAGGACATGTACAAAGAAGTAGATTCCTTCGGCAAACTTGACAAGCTTCCACGTTTTGCCGTCCGACATTTCACTGACAATAAAGGCGGTGAGATGCTTATCATCTATGACGAGACCGTCATTCCCGATTTGGTCGACATCATCTATGACATGGAAATGCCGAAGCCAATAAAGATTTATGTGTTCTCGCCAAACCGCAACCCATATACCGATGAGTTTGAGGACGTGGAAGAGAAAGTAGAGCTCTGCGCTTTGCCGGCGGCAATATATGATGCCTACCGTGAGGTTATTCCGCCAGCGGACATTGAAGAACTTAAGGTGACTGAAGACACAGCAAAGGAGGATGAACAATGAAAGAACTGAGATACCAAGAGAAAGCGGTCAAGCGGCTTGTTGAGATGTCGGTTGACTTGCTACAGAACGACGAAGACTACCAGAACCTCGTGTTCAAAGCACCCACAGGCTCGGGCAAGACAATTATGGCGACACGCGTCCTTTCCGACCTCTATGAAGAGCTGTCGGCAAGAGACCTGCCGCAAGTGGCATACGTATGGATAGCCCCACAAAAGCTCCACTTGCAGAGCTTTGAGAAACTGAAGAAGATATTCGCAGAGAACCGACGACTTACACCAATACTCTATGATGACATTGACCAGAGCCGAGGCGTTATCAATCCCGGCGAGATACTGTTTGTCAACTGGGAGAGCGTGAACAGGGACTCCAACCTTATGGTGAAAGAGCGCGAGAGTGCCGACTCCTTCTTTCAGATAATAGAACGTACTCGGTTGGAGCAAGGCCATCCCATCTATCTCATTGTAGACGAGGAACACCGCAACTGGAGCAAGAATGCAGACAAGAGCCTTGCCGTGGTCAATAAGATTCATCCAAAGGTGGAACTGAGAATTTCGGCGACACCGAAAACAGCGACCTTCCATGTCGTTGAGATACCACGCCGTGAGGTGATAGAGGAGCAAATGATAAAGAAAGGCATATACCTCAACGAGGACATTGATGTTGTCAATGACGACCCGAACCTCAACATGCACCTGCTTCACAAGGCCATCGACATGCGCAACAAAATTGCCAAAGAATACAAACGCCTTGGCGTGAAGGTCAATCCACTGTTGTTGATACAGTTGCCTAATGACAATTCTGCCGACATGAGCTCGGAGGAAAAGACCCTGAAGGAGAGCTTGGTGCAGATGCTCAAGGTGCAGTATGACATTACCGTTGAGAACGGGAAACTGGGTATATGGCTCAGCGGCGAGAATACAATAGGCGACGATATATCAAATAATGACGACCTTACACAGGTACTGCTGTTCAAACAGGCAATAGCGTTGGGGTGGGATTGCCCACGAGCTGCCGTGTTGCTTATCTTCCGCAATCTTCAGTCGGAGGTCTTCACCGTACAGACTCTCGGGCGCATACTTCGCATGCCGGAGCAGCACTTTTATCCTTCCGACATTCTCAACGTTGGCCATGTCTATACCGACATCAGCCGCGACCAAATCATGATAGCGAGTGAGGACAGCGGCTATATCAGCAAGGACACTCTGAGAGCCGACCGCCGTGACGGTCTGAACAATATCACACTGCCCAGCTATCATCAGGAACGCCGCTCGGAGGATCAAAACCGCCTTGGCGTAGATTTCAAGAAAGTCCTGCTCGGCGAGTTCGCCGAGTATCTCGGAGTGAAACATGAAGGCACGCTTTTCACCTTGTCGCAAATGGCAGGTTGGACCGAAGAAGAGCGCAAACGCTATGAAGATCCGATAGCACTGCTCGGCACCACAGTAGAGTTTAATCGCAAAAGGGCTGAGGAGCGAAACCTCAATCTCAACGTCCCGTCGGTGAATGTGAAGATACCAAAGGACTTGTTCATTCAGAATGACGAGGCGGTGATTGATATCGGAGACTCCATGACGTTCGCACGCAGTATGGACGAACTGAACAGGGCATACAACAATTTCTGCCGCAGAATGGTGATTCACGCACGGTTCGAACCTAAGAACAGCGCGGCAAGACTTGCCGCCTGTCTGAACGAGCTTATGAGCGACCTGTTTAATATTGTCGAAGTGGAAGTACCGAAGACTATATTGTCTGACGACAACCAGCACCATAACGTAAGGAAATTCACAACCATCATACAACGCGCACTAAGCAAATATGCAGAAAAACGTCAAGGCAGATTGAAACAAGCCCGTGAGCGCGCCTTAAAGGAAACGATATGGGAAGTGCCAGAAGTAAGGTTCTACAACGGCAGCACAAACAGTGTCAAACCATACGTAAAGAACCATGCGATGATGCCGTTCATCGGCTTGAGGCGACCATCAACTCCTGAGCAAGACTTTACGGCATTCCTCGAAGAGAATACGCAGTTTATCGACTGGTGGTATAAGAACGGAGACGACGGGATGACCAACTATTCAATCCCCTATACCAACACACGCGGCGAGAAGGCACTGTTCTACGTCGATTACATTATCCGAATGAAGAACGGACAAGTATTCCTCTTTGACACCAAGAGCGAGGATAGCGATCCGAATGGTGTTGCGAAACACAACGCCCTGCTGAAATACATGAAGGAAGAGAATGAGAAAGGCAAGCGTCTTGAAGGCGGAGTGATTATCGAAGACAGAACCATTCACGGATTGTGGAAATACAGCGCGTTCCAAATTGAGGACACGCACGACACAAGTCAGTGGAAGGGATTCCATCCCGACCAATATATATAATAATGTGTGACTATGGAAGGACTGGACAACAACTTTATCAACTACGGCATCCGCAGCGATGATCTTAAGACCATTGAGGCACTGTGCATGGACATGGACTTTCGGTTAGACTATGTATGGCTGAAAGAGGAAATCTTGAAGGAATACCACAAGAGGAAAGTAAACGACATCGAGCTGTCTGACACCGACGTAGAAGCGGTCATCAACAAAGCATTGCAGAAAATCAACTAAACAAAAAAATCACTCATGCTCATAAAGCGAATCAAAATAAGCAACTACAAGACATACCTGAGCCTTGACTTGGACTTAAGCGTCAGTCAGGACAAACCGATAATATTGATTGGCGGTGGCAATGGCGGCGGTAAGACCACCCTATTTGAAGCTATATGCGGCGCGCTATATGGTCTTAAGATCAAGAATAAAAAACAATTCTACAGCCTGCTCAATGACGGGGCACGCGATAACACTCCTCCTAAAATAGACCTGGAAATCACATTTGAGGGAATGGTGCTTGGCAAGATTTTCCCTTACGTCCTTCACCGCCATTATGAGGTGAACACTTCGTCAGGAATCATTGTTGAGAGTGTACGCATAAATATGAACGGCAACGTGTTCCAATATGGTACTTTCACACCGGCGGCAGACAGGAGGAAAGCGGAGACAGAAGTAAGCAAGATCATCAAAGGCAACCTACCGCAAGAACTCAGCCGCTATTTCTTGTTCGACGCAATGCAGTCGAGTGAACTTCTTAAAGAGAACGTGTTTGCACAAACCATTCAAGACAACATAGAGAATGTGATGGGCTTCAACAAATACATCCAACTGAAGCGCGCCGCAAGTCATTTGCTGGAAGAGAAGACAAAGGAACGCATAGCCGCACAAGAAGAACGTAAGGAATATGAGCAACTGTGCAACGCACGCCGTGAAAAGGAAGCACAACTCAAAGACAACGCAGAGGAAATGGAACAAGTGTATCGTTATCTCGCTGACATGAAGGAACGTTATGAGAGTGCAAAGGAAGGCGAGGATATCGCCAAGAGCAATCTAAATGAGTTGAACCGTATCAATGACCAGATAGAATCCACCCAAAAACAAGCGGAGAGCTATGCAGATGGGCTAAGTACATTCGTACAACACATAGAAGTCAACACAATTCTTCCATGGGTAGCCGGCAATACAAGTGCGGAGATAAACCGAATGCTGAAAATGAAGGAACAGTTGGGAGAAGAACTCGCACATATATATAGTGAGGACGATATTACCAGAATCACATCACAGGTTATCGACTACTTGAGACTCTTCTGTGGTTTAAACAAGGACATTGACATCAAAGAACTTGTCTCTTACATAGCAAGGCATCAACTGCAAGTGTCGACAATCGATGAATACGCTTGCTTGGAAAAATCGGAAGTCAACGCCTTGGAGAACTTGGTGAACAACAACGCAGTTAATGATTTTATTCAGATTGACAGGCAACGTCAGACGTTGGAGTTGTTCATAAAGAATCTGCCGGCTCTTGAACAGCAGAAAGAGACTTTGGAACGTACAAACCAGAATGGCAACAAGCAACTTATCAATGAATATGAGATAAAACAAGAGCGTGTAAAGGAACTGAAAGCTACGGAAACACGTATAAAGGATGAGATGAACAGACTCGTTACCCGCATCAACAACATCGACGTTCAGATGCAACAAGAACCAGATCCTAAGTATGACACCTTGGTTAAGCTGGTCCCTTTCTTCGGCAGGGTTACGGATGAATTACTCAAACAAAAGAAGGCCATGATAGAGACAGAAATGCAACGACAACTGAACGAAATGCTTGTATCGTATAAAGACCATATCGGCAAAGTAACTATCTCTGAATCCATCGACAACTTCAACATTAAAATGTATCATACATCTGGCAATGAGATTTCGCTCGACAATCTAAACGCCGCTTCAAAACAAATATTCATCCAAGTACTACTGAAGGTACTGCGCAACCTCGGCGACTACAATCCGCCTGTGATGATTGACACAGTAATGGGAGTGTTGGATGACGACAGTCGCAGCATCATGATGGAGGAATATTTTCCAAAACTTGCGGAACAGACGATATTACTTTGTACTACCTCTGAGATACGCAAGGACGGCAAGGACAATGACTATGAGAAACTCAAGGCGTACATTTCTAAAACTTACACCCTCATACGCGACGTAGACAAACAGAGTACTCACGTTGAGGAAGGATATTTCGGATTGGAACTTGAAAATGATTAAGGAGGATACATTATGGAGGTAGCATTAGACAACATAAGGCAGGCGGAGAATATCTCAAACGATCTGATGACATTAAAAGAAAGAATAGAGGAACGAATAAACCTCTCCACAACTGTTGGAAAGGAGAAACGCGTCAACTTGAACAATAACAAGATTATGCGCATCGCCTTGCTTGCCGGACTTGGACTTTCCGACAAGAGATCATTGGACGGAATAGACAACATTAAGTTATCAACGGCAAGCATTCGCATTCCATCATCGTTTTTTACTTATGACAATCTTCGATCCTTATTCTCAGGACTTATAAAACTGCGATATAAAGACCTACCTGTCGACTGGCAGGACAATTCGCTCATATCACGCATTATAGCAAAGGAGATGTACCGAGGCAGGGATTATATGCTTGAAGATGGCAACATTGACAAGTTCATGCTTGCAACCACTAATGGCCGCCACACGGCGGGAGCTCTGCCTGCATTGAAACTCGTAATTGGTGATTATGGTGATGATATGCCCGCTGAACTTGACCTCAACGGGGCAGGTGTGAATAACGCACAAATATTGATTGCCGGGACGACCGGCTCGGGAAAGTCAAACTTGATATCAGTACTCATACAACAGTTCCGGGCATTATCGGTGGACACCCCCTACCCTGTGAACTTCTTGCTTTTCGACTACAAAGGTGAATTTGCCGACCCAGCCAACCGTGCCTGGCTGACAAACTTCGACGTTGACTCCACATGCATACTTGACCCGATGCACAGACCTCTCCCTTTCACTCCGTTCAAAGATATGACCAACGCCACACAAAATCAGGTGAACTTATACTCAACTGAAATGGCAAGCGCCCTTTACGCAATAGGCAGGGTGAATACTGGAGCCAAGCAAAACACACGGCTGAGTTCAGCTATCATCAACGCATATTCGGAAACAAAAGGGCTACCTATCACTTTTGAGTTGATGCTGCGTAACTACCGAACGCTTATGTCCAATCCTGATTCCGACGATAGCATAACATCCATACTGACAGACCTATCACGTAACAATCTTTTTGAAGGTCAAGACTCCGTCAATTTGACGGACGAATGTTTCATTATAAAGCTTGACGAGTTTCCAAAGGACGGTCCGATAGCCAAAGCAATTGTTTACTTTGTCATCTCAAAACTTAATAACATATATGAGAAACTGGCTGTTCAGATAAAGAACGATGAATGTGTGCAAATACGGCATTTCACAATCATAGATGAGGCACACTACATGCTTGATTTTGACAATCGTCCGTTGCGCAACCTTATAGCCGTAGGACGAAACAAAGGTATGAGCATCATACTGGCGACACAAAATATGGCAAGTTTTCAAAGCAAGTACTTCGACTTTTACGCTAACGCACAATACCCATTGATAATGAAACAACAAACCATTTCGGATCCTGTTGTAAAGGACTTATTTGGAGTTAGCGGAAGGGAATTGCAGGACATAAGAGGAGCAATAGCCGGGTTGCAGCTCGGCGAGCTTATCATCAGAAACCAAGACCTTGCGGAATTGGGTGTAATGGGGGAAAAATACAAGAAGATAAGAGTGTCGCATTTGATATAAATGAATCAGCCATAAACGTTCGGCTGTCTGCAAGCCGCCCCCCGCCATAGACTTCTAAAAACAAGCGTCAGCATGATGATGAACCTTGACTGGCAAGCCCGGCAGAGGCGTTTTTGGTCTGACTGATGACAACCACATCTGTTAAAAGACATTATGCCTTTCTACTTGACCCTGCCACCTCCTACCCAGCACTTGCTATAATACTTGCTACCCAGATTGTCGACGACTACACCCCGTGAGCTGCTTGCGTGGATGAATTTGTTGTCCTTCAGGTAGATTCCCGCATGGTTGATGTTCTGCTTGCGCACTTTGCCCGTCGTGGCAAAGAACACCAAATCGCCTGTTTTCAGCCTGAGTTTGTGGACTTTCTTGCAATCTTTTTCATATTGGTCCACACTCCTGCGGTGCAGCTTCTTGCCGTAAACACGCAGGTAGATTTGCGATGTCAGACCGGAGCAGTCGACTCCCGAACGGTCGTTGCCTCCATGGCGGTATGGAGTTCCTATCCATTTCGCCGACTCTATCATCAAAGCACGGTCGTCATCGTAGTCTATGTCAACGCCCAGGGCAATAGCGGCGCGGGCGACCTCCCGCATGTCGACACCTTTGTAGTAGACTGTCTTGGAGGAATGGCACGACGCAAGCAGGCAAACGAGTAACAAAGACAAAGGATACAGACGCGACATAATCAAACTGCCATATATAATAAGGTGATGCCGGCGACTATTATCGTCCGAGGAATTTCTCCGCCTCTATAGCCGCCTTACAGCCTGCGCCGGCCGCAACTACCGCCTGCCGGTAAACGGGGTCGGCCACGTCGCCGGCGGCGAATACACCCGGGACGTTGGTCTTAGGAGTCCCGTCGATGGTCTTTATGTAACCAATCTCATCGGTTTCCACCCAAGGCTTGAACACTTCGGAATTGGGTTTGTGACCTATGGCAAGGAAGAAGCCGTCGATTGGCAAGTCGTAATGCTTCTCGTCAGCCTCTCCTTTCCTATGCACGAGGTGGGCTCCCTCTACTCCGCCCTCTCCGTACAGACCTTCGGTATTGGTCTCGTACAGGACTTCGATCTTGTCGTTCGCCGCAACCCTGTCCTGCAACAGCTTGCTCGCGCGCAGGTAAGGCTTGCGCACAATGATGTACACTTTCGATGCGAGTCCCGCCAAATAGAGGGCCTCGCCACAAGCGGTATCTCCTCCGCCAACGACTGCGACAACCTTTTTACGATAGAAAAATCCGTCGCACGTGGCACAGGCGCTGACACCTTGTCCCATATACTTTTTCTCGTCATCTATTCCCAGGAACTTCGCGCTCGCGCCTGTGGCGATGATGACGGAGTCGGCCTCGACCTCGCTGCCATCCTCAAACTCGAACGTGTATGGTGACTTGCCCAGGTCGCACTTCACACAGACATGCTCCCGTATCTCGACGCCGAATTTCACGGCCTGCTCGCGCATCAAGTCCATCAGGTCCTGTCCCGACAGTCCTTCGGGATGCCCGGGAAAGTTCTCGACCATGTCGGTTATTGTAAGCTGACCGCCTGGTTGTATACCCTCATAAATCACAGGGTGGAGATTCGCCCTGCTCGCATAGATTCCCGCCGTATAGCCTGCCGGACCGGAACCGATAATCAGACATCTTATATGTTCCATATTATTCCTTGTTTCTCGTGATTCTGTTTGTTTCTCATCTCAAATCAATGACCTCGGCCTTCGGGTACTTCTTTTTGTCGAACCTGAAAGCGGAGTCGGGCTGTTTTTTCCCTTTCTTGAAGGATATGACGCTGATCTCCATGTCACCCTTCTTCCCTCCCATCATTATATACTCGGGATGGTTGTCGAACTTGTTTATCCTGACTATGGCCTTCTGTATGGACGACTTGGACGTATTGGCCGTGAGGACTATCTCATAGTAGGTCTTGCCGCTGGCTCCGAATTCCACATCATAGCCCTTCTTGTAGATGTCGAGGAAGGCGTAAGGATTGATTTTGGCCAACTGGACCGCGGTGGGGGTCGTCACGTTGACTTCCTCGTTGTCCTTTACATACGACCACATTGTCTTGCCGTCGAACCACGTGACATGGTTGGTGAGCGTCGTCCGGAACTTGCGGTCTTGCAGCAGTATGGTGCCGCTGTCCTTGTCGCCGCCCATCATGATTTCGAACTGCACCGTCACGCTCTGGCACTTTTTATATTCGGCCGCGGCTTTGTCTAGTACGCCCTTGGCGTCGATCGCGTTGGCGGTCAACGCTACGAGTCCGCAGGCAATGGTCAAAAGATATTTTCTCATAATATATGTATTTTCAATTTATATAATCAACTTGCAAACGTCATGCCAACGAATCAGCGCAAGTTGCTGATGATGGTCTCAAGGGTGTTGAAGTCTTGCACAAGGACTTCGCGGGGCTTGGCTCCGATCTGCGCGCCGACGATGCCTGCCTTCTGCAACTGGTCCATTATCTTCCCCGCCCTGTTGTAACCAATTGAGAAGTTGCGCTGAAGCATCGACGTACTTCCTTGTTGCGACGAGACGACCAACCTGGCGCATTCCTCAAACATCGGATCGAGATGCCCGACCGCTTCGGAAGAACCGCCGCCCGACGACTCGCCATCATCCGTGTCAACTTCCGGCAAATATGCGGCGTGGGTGTAGCCTTGTTGCGTGCTTATGTACTTGCATATACGTGAGACCTCAGGCGTGTCGACAAACGCGCATTGCACGCGTGTAGGGTCGCCGCCGTTAAGGTAGAGCATGTCTCCGCGTCCGATAAGCTGGTTGGCTCCAGGACGGTCGAGTATTATGCGCGAGTCCATCATGGCGGCCACGCGGAACGCTATACGCGCCGGGAAGTTGGCCTTGATGGTTCCAGTGATAATCTGCGCCGTCGGTCGTTGCGTGGCGATGATCATGTGGATGCCGACAGCGCGCGCCAATTGGGCGATGCGGCAGATCGGGAGTTCTATCTCCTTGCCCGCCGTCATGATCAAGTCGCCGAACTCGTCGATGATGACCACGTAGTAAGGCATATACTCGTGTCCCTGCATCGGGTTCAACTTGCGGGCTTTGAACGCGGCGTTGTATTCCTTTATGTTCCTTACGCCCGC
The DNA here is from genome assembly GCA_964537205.1 of uncultured Bacteroidaceae bacterium. Taxonomy (GTDB): domain Bacteria; phylum Bacteroidota; class Bacteroidia; order Bacteroidales; family Bacteroidaceae; genus Colivivens. The sequence continues at coordinate 35,864 of CAZHZH010000008.1, read as the reverse complement.
CATCTTCAGCAAGTCGTAACGTGTGTCCATCAGCTTGCACAGCGAGTTGAGCGTTTTCACGACCTTTTGAGTGTCGGTGATGATCGGCTCGTCCTCGTCTTCAAGTTTTGCGAGGAAATGGTTCTCTATCGGGTTGTATATGCTGAATTCCACTTTCTTTGGGTCCACCATGACGAATTTGAGTTCCGACGGGTGCTTTTTGTAAAGCAACGATGTAATGATGGCGTTCAGTCCCACCGACTTGCCCATTCCCGTGGCTCCGGCGACAAGCAAGTGAGGGGCTTTGGCCAAGTCAATCATGAACACCTCGTTCGTGATTGTCTTTCCCAAGGCGCAAGGCAGTTCCATCTTCGATTCCTGATAGGTCTTGGAGTTCAGAATGCTCTCCATGGAAACGATGCATTTCTTTTTGTTCGGCACTTCTATGCCTATCGTCCCCTTGCCTGGGATCGGGGCTATGATACGTATGCCCTCGGCGGCGAGACTCAGCGCGATGTCGTCCTCCAGGTTGCGTATCTTTGATATGCGCATTCCTTCGGCAGGGGTTATCTCGTACAGGGTGATTGTCGGACCGATTGTAGCCTTTATGCTGCTTATTTCGACGCCGAAGCTGTGAAGCACCTGGATGATGCGCTCCTTGTTGGCGTTTTGCTCCTCCATGTCGATGCGCGGCGTATTGTCGTCGCTTTTGTCAAGCAGGCTGAGTGTCGGGTACTTATAGAACTCAAGGTCGTGCTTCGGGTCGTATGGGGTGTTGATGTTGCCCCTCTGCAGGTCTTTTCCCTCTGCGGGGGCTGAATTCCTGGCGACTACGACATCGAATGCGGCGGCCGTCGCATCGCCGCTGTTTGGCTCTGATGCAGGGGAAGTGGAGCCGTTGGCGCTCTCATTGGTGAATGTCAGCTCGGTTTGCGTAGCATTGCCGCCGCCATTGCCGTCATCCGCGTCCTGACCCGCAGACTTTCCGGCATCATCTTTCACGCTGTCATCTTCCGCCATGTCTGTCTGTACTCCGAAGTCAATCACGTTCGCCTTCGGATCCTCATACGAATCCGCCTTGCCCTGCCCTGCGGAGTCGTCTGACTCTTCAACCTCCTCTGTACCTGCGTCTTTCTGGGACGCTCCATTCGACTTGCGCCAGAATCTCACTTTTTCGAGCCGTATCATGCTGCGTACGACCTCCACTGTGCGACTGCTAAGATACACAAGAACAAATATGGCGGTCAGAACCAAAATGCCGTATACGCCCGGCGAGCCTATCATCAAGTCGAGCCACCGGGTCGCCTCCATGCCGCTATATCCGCCGAGATAATAGAAATTGTCGCCAAGGACGGGTATGTCGATGGTAAGGGCGCTCATCAGCACACTTACCCATATCATCGTTATTCCAAGCAGGATGAAGAGCCGCACACACCTTATACGGAACGAACCTATCAGCCGCAGCCCCAACAATATAAGGAACACGGGTATGATGTATGACGCGATGCCGAAGTACCTGTTGATGAACAAGTACGCGGTTCTTGCCCCGAACGCGCCGCAAATGTTACGGGCGTGGGTGCCTCCGGCCGTCAGCTCATTGTAGAAGTCGGTAAAGTTCTTTGTGTCAACTATATTGTAATCCGACGCGCCACAATACAGGAACGACGAGAAGGCGATGAGCATGAACAAGGCCACGAACACCAATATCAGACCTATCACGAACTTTGCGATTGCCTTTCTCGACATTATGTCAATGTCCGCGGTACTCGTCTTCACTCTTTTCTGCGCTGTTTTGCTTGGTGCCTTCTTAGCCATTTCTTTACATATTTATATTTGAGGTACAAATGTAAACAATTTTTTTCATACGACCTCGAATCATTATACATAATTTGATGAATTTTCATTGACAAGGACAATAAACAATGCCTTTTTGCGTTTATGAGTATGACAAGGACAAAAAGACAGAACCAGAATGAGCTTAAACGACGGACACAAGATTTTTATCTTATCATGCACGCTTGCAGTAATGACCTGCGGCCTGCTGTCGTGCAACGAGGATGAGGATTTCACATCCGCGCCTGACGCATACGTCTACTTTTCCCTCGACACGATCAGCTTCGACACCGTCTTCACCGACGTGGGGTCCGCCACGAAAGAGTTTATCATATACAATCCAAACAAAAAGGGAGTCCGACTCTCATCGGTACGTTTGGGCAGCGATGGAAGCAGCGGCTTCAGAATCAACCTTGACGGTCAATACAATACGCAGTTTTCCGATGTTGAGGTATACCATGAGGACAGCCTCTTCTGCTTTGTCGAAGTGACTGTTGACCCTCACGACTCCGATTCTCCTGTAATGATTACGGACTCCCTTTTATTTACTCTTGAAAACGGAGCGGTACAGAAGGTCATGCTTGAAGCCTACGGCCAGGATGTAATTGTCATGAAAGGTTTGACAATAACGAACGACACAACCTTCTCGCCCACCCGTCCGATAGTGGTCCACGACAGCCTTGTCGTGGCCGACAGCGCGACACTTACAATAAGCGAGGGTACTACCATCTGCTTCCACAAGTACGCAGGCCTTCACGTGCATGGTACGGTCAGAATGGAAGGAACGATGGAGAACCCCGTAACGCTTCGCGGCGACCGCACAGACAAACTGTTCACATACCTGCCTTACGACAGGCTCGACGCGCAATGGGAAGGTGTCTTTTTATATCCTGAAAGCCACGACAACTCGTTCAACTACTGCAATATCCACGGAGGCAACTACGGAATAATAGCCAATGGCAACACAGCCCCGGCCGACAAATACACAATTCACAACTGTATAATTCACAACGTGGCTGGTGACGCCCTTTTCTTGCAAGACTGCGTCGCCGACATCTCCAACACCCAGATAAGCAACGCAGGCGGCAATTGTGTCACCGTGATCGGCGGCAGCACACACTTCATCCACTGCACTTTGGCGCAATTCTATCCGTGGGACGCGTCTCACGGCTCAGCCCTCTATTTCGCCAACGTGTACAACGAAACAGCTTATCCTCTTGAGATGATTGAGTTCGACAATTGTATTATCACAGGGAATTCAAGCGACGAGGTGTATGGCTCGCGCATGACAGACAGCGACGCGGCGTTCAACTATATGTTTCGGAATTCGCTTGTCAACACTGTGATTACCGAGGACGACGAGCCTTATTTCGTAAATTGTGTGATGGACCAGGACGACAAGCTGACAGAGACGCCCACCGTACAGGATCAAACCCAGAAGGTTGTGCGCGGAGCCAACTTCCGCATAATCGACACAAGTGTTTATTATTATGACTTCCGGCTTGACTCGCTTTCTACAGCGCGTGGCATCGGCGACCCCGCATTGACCCCTGCTGACTGCACGTTCGACATGAATGGTGTCAAGCGTCCGACGACAAGCCCGGACGCAGGGTGCTATCAATACGAGGACACTACTCTTCCTTCATAGGGAAAGGGCCTACATTATGCATCTGCCTCAATATCTGCCGCTGTCTCTTATACATATAAGGTGAAGGCTTGCCGCTGTTGCGCTTTATGGGATTGGGCAGCGACGCGGCGATAAGCGCGCTTCGGTTGGCGTTCAAGTCTTTGGCATGACAACCGAAATGCTCAAGTGCCACAGCCTCAGCTCCGTAAATGCCGTCACCCATCTCTATTGTGTTCAAGTAGACTTCCATAATGCGTTGTTTCGACCAGAAGACTTCAATCAGTACGGTGAAGTATGCCTCGAATCCCTTGCGCGTCCATGTCGACGACGGCCAAAGGAACACGTTCTTTGCGGTCTGCTGGCTTATGGTACTTGCGCCGCGTACTCTGCCCGTACGTTCTTTTTCCTTCACGGCATCCTCTATGGCCTGTACGTCAAAGCCGTGATGCTTGATGAAGTTCTGATCCTCACTTGCCACTACCGCTTGCGGCAGCGACGGATTGATGCTGTCTAAAGGAACCCAATGGTGTGCGAGCTTGAGTCTTTTCCCCTCCTTTGCCTGTTCAAACAACCTTATGATCATCAAAGGAGATACAGGGACTTCACAATAGCGATAGACAATGGTCATAGCTATGGTGGAGCCGAAGAACAGTATCAAAACCCACATTATCGCCCTTAGCAATTTCTTTATTATTTTCATTATTCACCGTCATTTGAGGTACGGGAACACGGTGCACGACGTACTGTAGACGAACACTTCCACCCCTTTCCCATAAAAAAGATGTGCGATATCACATCGCACACCTCATAAACATCTTATTACATCTTACTTAAAATAATTCGATAAAAAAAACATTCAGCTTGAAACACATTATTGAAGTGTGCCGTTATTGGCAGCCTCAATCATGGCCTTCGACGCATACAAGTAGACCTCTACACGGCGGTTCTGCGACTTACCTGCGGCTGTCGAGTTGTCAGCTACAGGATTCGACTCGCCGAATCCGGTACTTGATGCGATCTGCGAAGATGATACGCCAAGAGACTTGAGATATGTCGACACCGCATCAGCGCGTTGCTGGGATAGCGTCAAGTTCTTTTGCGTACTTTGCTCCGCCGTACTGTTTTTCCATCCCTGGTTGTCTGTGTAACCTTGGATGGCCACGTCCATGTCAGTGTTTACCAAAAGAACCTTGTTGGCAAACTGCTGCAGTGATTGTTTGGCTGAAGCGCTAAGGTCGGACTTGCCTGTTTCAAATAATATACCAGAGTCGAAAGTCACTTTGACCGCCTCCAGACCATTGTTGTCGGTCACTGTCTCAACCTGTGCGTTGGCAACCTGCTCGGCGGCCGCCTTCGCCTTGTCCATCTTTTTCCCGATCAGCACTCCGGCTCCAGTACCAACAGCCGCGCCAACAGCCGCGCCTATTGCCGTGCCGCCGGCGTTCTTGCCAATAAGGTTTCCGACAAGCGCGCCAACCGCCGCGCCACTTCCTCCACCGATAAGACCACCTTTTGTGGTGTTGTTCATGTTACATCCGGCGAAAATCATTAATGCACTTAAAAGAAGTGCAACAAACTTTGTCTTCTTCATAATGAATTGCTTCTTTATTTTATTACAATTGATTTCGTTCTGCAAATATCGTTTTTTTTCCGCAAACATTATTACTCACCAACAAAGTTTTTTGCAAAAAAATATGTTTTAATCATTTTTCATGGGTTTTATAACTGCCTGTAAGGAATTAATTCGTAATTTTGTAAATGATTTTAGCAAAAGATCATGTGTTATTAAACTAACGTTTACTCTACAAATACATATTATGGCAGATTTAAAAGGATTGACAAAAAGAAGCGTAAACTATTCACAGTGGTATAATGAACTGGTGGTAAAGGCCGAGTTGGCAGAGCAGGCCGACGTGCGCGGCTGTATGACCATACGACCTTATGGCTATGCCATTTGGGAGAAGATTCAGGCCGAGCTCGACAAAAGGTTCAAAGAGACAGGCGTACAAAACGCATACTTCCCCCTTCTTATACCTAAATCCTTCCTCAGCCGGGAAGCCGAACACGTCGAGGGGTTCGCAAAGGAATGCGCCGTTGTCACACACTACCGCTTAAAAGCTAATGACACACACGACGGCGTAGTAGTCGACCCGTCGGCAAAACTTGACGAGGAACTGATCATCCGTCCTACATCCGAGACAATTATTTGGCATACATACAAGAATTGGATTAAGTCGTACCGCGACCTGCCAATACTATGCAATCAATGGTGCAACGTGATGCGATGGGAAATGCGTACACGCATCTTCTTGCGCACGTCTGAGTTCCTTTGGCAGGAGGGACACACTGCTCATGCCACAAGCGAGGAAGCAGAGGAACGGGCGAAGATGATGCTTAAGGTATACGCTGACTTCGTGGAGCAATACATGGCAATTCCCGTAGTCCAAGGCGTGAAGAGCGAAACCGAACGCTTTGCCGGCGCGCTCAACACTTACACTATCGAAGCTATGATGCAGGATGGCAAAGCACTGCAAAGCGGGACGAGCCACTTCCTTGGCCAAAACTTCGGAAAGGCTTTCGATGTCACATTCCTCAACAAGGACAACAAACTCGAATATGCTTGGGCTACGAGCTGGGGCGCGTCGACCCGTCTGATGGGAGCCTTGGTTATGACCCATTCTGACGACAACGGATTAGTACTCCCTCCTACCCTCGCCCCTATCCAAGTGGTCATAATCCCTATTTGGAAGACTAACGACCAGTTTGAGTCCATTAACGCAAAGGCAGACAGCATAGTTGCCAAGCTCAAGTCCCTGGGCATCAGTGTTAAGTACGACAATGATGACCAAAAGCGTCCTGGATTCAAGTTCGCCGACTACGAGCTCAAAGGCGTGCCTGTACGCTTGGTGCTTGGAGCGCGCGACTTGGAAAATGGCACCATAGAGGTTATGCGCCGTGACACTCTTGAAAAAGACACTGTAGCGATCGAAGGTATCGAAGAATATGTGAAGAACTTGTTGCACGACATTCAGACTAATATATATAATAAGGCGCGTGACTTCCGCGACTCTCACATCTACGAGTGCGAGGACTACGAGGAGTTTAAGAGCCGTATAAAGGACGGAGGATTCTTCCTCTGCCACTGGGACGGAACCGCTGAGACCGAGGCGAAGATCAAGGAAGAGACACAAGCAACCATCAGATGCATTCCTTATATGTTTGAGCAGACTCCAGGGACTGATATGGTCAGCGGCAAACCGGCCAAGTACCGCGTCATCATCGCAAGGGCATATTAAAGACAATACAAACGAAACATACTAAAAAAACTGAGAACTAAACTATGAAACGAATCCTTTCAGTAATGGTGTACATACTGCTCACAGTGGCAGTTGTGGCACAACAAGACACGACGGCGTTCATGCGCCAACTTGTCAATCTTGACGGTATCAGCGATGTCACTCCTCTACAGTCAAAAATCTTCAAGGAAAAATATGTGATGAAGATTCAGCAAAACGTTGACGGCGACAATGCTGACAAAGGGACATTCAACCAACGGATATTTGTAGCGCTGAAAGGAACAGACCGTCCTACAGTCCTGGTCACCGAGGGCTACTTTGCCGACTACGGGTACAGGGACTTCCAGGAAGAACTGTGCAAGTTGTTCGACGCCAACATGATTGTCGTGGAATATCGCTACTTCGCTGAGTCAACTCCTGAGCCTCGCAATTGGGACTATCTGACAGTGGACAACTCTCTGCGCGACCTTCATAACGTTCGCACCACTCTTGGCAGGATATTGCCAGGCAAGTGGATAAGCACAGGCACAAGCAAAGGCGGACAAACCACGATGTTCTATCGTGCCACCTACCCTAACGACGTTGATGTAAGCGTCAGCTATGTCGCTCCGCTTAACAAGTCGCTTGAGGACGGCCGTCATGAGGTGTTCCTCGCCAAGAAAGTCGGCACTAAAGCCGAACGTGCGACCATTTTGAAAGCACAACAGGAAATGCTGAAGAGAAGGGACCGAATGGTTCCACTCTTTAAGAAGTACTGCGAAGAAAGAAACTATCATTTCTACTTGCCAATCGAAGAGATTTACGACTACTGTATTTTCGAATACTCGTTCGCACACTGGCAGTACGGCACTCCTGTAGAACAAATTCCACCAATCACAGCGTCCGACGAGGAACTGTTCAACCACTTCATGGCAGTTGCCGGACCCGACTATTTTGTCTATCCAAACCGTTTTCTTTCTTTCGACGTGCAGGCGGCGAAGGAACTCGGCTATTACGGGTACTCACTCAAAGGGCTGAAGAAATGGACCGTGGTCAAGGATACCAAAAACTATCTGAAAAAAATAATGCTTCCGCCAGAACTCCGCAACCTGGAGTTCGACCCTACGCTCTACAACCGCACAGTGAAGTTCCTAAAGGAGGAAGACCCTACGCAAATATTCATATATGGAGAAACCGACCCGTGGAGTGCAAGCGGTGTGTGCACATGGCTTGATTGCAGCAAAAAGAAGAACATGCGAATATATATTCAACCACGCGGAAGCCATAGTTCGCGTATCGATACTATGCCGGAAGATCTTAGGAACGACATAATCAACCGTATTACTGAATGGCTGAAATGAGTCGTGGAATGGTGGTTGGCACAAAGTTTGTTATATGCTATGTACAATAATTGGAACATGTACAAACCACAAAGGAGAAAAAGATGAAACTAACATTACCATTTTCAGAGAAGTTGAAAAAAGTCTTTTCATATAGCAGAGAGGAAGCAGTTCGTCTCCGCAACACTACGATTGAGCCAGAGCATCTGATACTCGGCATCATCCGCGATGCTGACAACCATGCATATAGCATCCTTCATGACAATCTCTCAGTAGACTTGCAAAACTATAAGCATATTTTGGAGGACAACATAAAGAACAAAGACGCGACGGCCGATGTTCAGTCACCAGATTTGGCTATAAGCGAGGAAACCTCAAACATTCTCAGGCTTAGCATGCTTGAGGCGAAATTGCTTAGAAGTGACACGATTGATACTGAACACTTGTTGTTAGGACTGTTGAAACGTACGACGGCACATGTCAACGAATATCTCGGCAGCCACGGCATTACATATAATAAGGTGTATTCTCTCCTTACGCAGCCTTCGCCGAAAGCAGACATCGACTACGACGATGAAGAAGAAGACGCTCCACCGTCAAGCCGCGCAAAAGGGAGTTCCGGCACTAAGACATCAGAGAAGCACTCGTCAACCGACACTCCTGCAATCGACTCATTCGGGTTCGACATCACCGCCGCGGCGCGTGAAGGCAAGCTCGACCCTGTTGTCGGCAGAGAGAAGGAGATCGAGCGCATCGCACAGATCCTGTCACGCCGCAAGAAGAACAACCCTGTCCTGATTGGAGAACCAGGCGTTGGCAAGAGTGCCATCGTTGAAGGACTGGCACTGAGAATAATTGAACGGAAAGTGTCGAGGGTGCTCTTCGACAAGCGGATCGTGTCGCTCGACATGTCGGCCGTAGTAGCCGGCACAAAGTACAGAGGACAGTTCGAAGAAAGAATGCGCAGCATTATCAACGAATTGAAGGCAAACCGCGACATCATTGTCTTTATCGATGAGATCCACAACATCGTCGGCGCAGGCAATCAGGCGGGTCAAATGGACGCTGCAAACATGATGAAGCCGGCACTTGCACGTGGTGAGTTGCAATGCATCGGAGCGACAACCCTCGACGAATACCGCAAGAGTATTGAGAAGGACGGAGCGTTGGAACGCCGTTTCCAAAAAATAATCGTCGAACCTACTAATGAGGAAGAGACAAAGACCATCCTAAACAATATCAAGGAACGTTATGAGGAACACCACAACGTCACATACACCAACGATGCCATTGACGCGTGTGTCAATCTGACAGCCAAATACATCACCGACCGTTATTTCCCAGACAAGGCGATTGACGCTCTCGATGAGGCGGGGGCGAGGGTTCATATAACCAACATCAGCGTTCCAAAGGAAATCGAAGAGCAAGAGAAACTTATCGATCAGACTGTCAAGCAAAAGGAAGGACTTGTCAAGGCACAAGACTATGAACTTGCGGCTGAATATCGCGACAGGGAGAAGAGCCTGCGCAACCAGCTCAATCAGATGAAAGCTGAATGGGAAGCTAAATACACTGAGCGACGCGAGATAGTGGACGCTGACAAAGTGGCTGAGACAGTTGCAATGATGACAGGAATTCCTGTTTCGAAGATCGCCAAGAGCGAAGGGATAAGGCTCAAAGGCATGCGGCAGGAACTCAAATCGAAGGTCATCGCACAAGACCAGGCTATCGACAAGCTGGTAAGCGCCATCCAACGCAGCAGGATAGGACTTAAGGACCCTAACCGCCCTATCGGAACATTCATGTTCCTCGGACCAACGGGTGTCGGTAAAACATATCTTGCGAAAAAGCTGGCTGAGCTGATGTTCGGATCTGAGGATGCCTTGATACGTATAGACATGTCGGAGTACATGGAAAAGTTCACTGTGAGCCGTTTGGTCGGAGCTCCTCCTGGCTATGTAGGATATGAGGAGGGCGGAATGCTTACCGAACGTGTACGCAGAAAGCCATACTCAATCGTGCTGCTCGACGAGATTGAAAAAGCTCACCCCGACGTTTTCAACATACTGCTTCAAGTGATGGACGACGGTCGTCTTACCGACTCTAACGGACGGACGGTCGACTTCCGCAACACCGTCATCATTATGACATCCAATGTAGGCACCCGCCAACTCAAGGACTTCGGCCGTGGAATCGGATTCTCCGCTATGGAGGGAATGGATGACAAGCAGGTGAGCCGCAGCGTCATACAAAAGGCGCTTAACAGACAGTTCTCCCCTGAGTTCCTGAACCGTATCGACGAAATAATTACGTTCGACCAGCTTGATCTCAACGCAATACTTCAAATCATCGACTTGGAACTTAACAACGTGTACAAACGAATGGGAAGCATGGGATATACTCTGCGCATAGAACCCGACGCAAAAGAATTTATAGCCAAGAAAGGCTATGACAAACAATTCGGCGCACGTCCGCTCCGTCGTGCCATACAGCAATACATCGAGGACGGCGTGTCGGAGATGATTGTTGAGCAACAAGCCGTGCAGGGTGACACCATCGTAGCCTATCTCGACAACGACAACGTGAAATTTCGCAAGGAAGCATAATATGTGATTAAAGGGCTTTGGGACTTTTGAAGGTTCCATAGCCCTTTTTAGTTCAAAAACAACGCGAACCTACATATCGCAGGACCTCATATATCGCCCCAAGAAGATTGTAAAATATATTGTTACATAACATAATTCTCAATTATCAAATAAATTTATGGGAGGTTTTTTCGGGACGGTCGCCACAAGACCGTGCATCAACGACCTATTCTATGGTACAGACTACAACTCGCATCTCGGCACAATGAGGGGTGGTTTGGCTACCTATTGTAAGGAATGTGGATTCAACCGTTCTATCCACAATCTTGAATCGTCTTACTTCAGATCAACATTCGAGGACGAACTCGACAAATTCAAGGGAAACTCGGGCATTGGAATAATCAGCGACACCGACGCACAGCCCTTGCTTATGAACAGCCACCTCGGACGCTTCGCCATTGTCACTGTCGCAAAGGTGAACAACAAGGAGGAAATCGCAGAGAGACTGCTCGCAGAGAACATGCACTTGTCTGAGTTCAGTTCAGGCAAAATAAACCAGACGGAACTCATAGGACTGCTAATCATCAAAGGCAAGACTTTCGTCGACGGCATAGAGAACGTGTTCCGTGAGGTGAAAGGTTCATGCTCATTGCTGTTGCTAACCGAAGACGGCATCATCGCCGCACGCGACTCATGGGGACGCACCCCTGTGGTCATCGGGAAGAAAGAGGATGCCTACGCCGTTACAAGCGAGTCCACGTCGTTTCCCAACCTTGGCTATGACATCGACCGCTATCTTGGACCAGGAGAAATAGTGCACTTGCACTCCAACTACATAGAGCAACTGAGGAAGCCTAACAAAGGCATGCAGATATGCTCGTTCCTTTGGGTCTATTACGGCTTCCCTACATCTTCATACGAGGGTATCAACGTCGAGGATGTCAGGTTCCGCTGCGGTAAGAAGATGGGTGAGGAAGACGATACGGTAGTCGACTGCGCATGTGGCATACCCGACTCAGGTACGGCCATGGCGTTGGGCTATGCCGCAGGACACAAAATTCCATATCAGCGCGCCATATCAAAATACACTCCTACGTGGCCGCGCTCATTCACTCCGAGCAGTCAGGAAAGACGCAACCTAGTGGCTAAAATGAAGCTCATAGCCAATCGTGACATGCTCAAAGGTCACCGCATGCTCTTTTGTGACGATTCCATCGTACGCGGCACACAACTGCGCGACAACACAAAGATCCTCTATGAGTGCGGGGCAAAGGAAGTGCACATGCGCATATCGTGTCCTCCACTTATATACGGCTGCCAGTTTGTTAATTTCTCACGGTCACAGTCCGACATGGAACTTATCACCCGACGTGTGATAAAGGACTTCGAAGGCGACAGTGATAAAAATCTTGACAAGTACGCACACACCGACACTCCCGAATATACACGCATGGTGGAGGAAATAGGCAAGCGACTGAACCTCTCATCCCTGAAGTTCAACAAACTTGAGACTCTGATTGAGAGCATTGGATTGCCGAAATGCAAAGTATGCACGCACTGCTTTGACGGAAGCAGTTTCTACACACTCAAACAAAACAACACTCAAGGATGAAAATAGTCGTAGCCACTTCCCCTCAGTTCTTCATCGAAGAGAACACCATCATACACGCACTCTTTGAAGAGGGACTCGACATACTTCATATAAGGAAACCTGAGTCTGAACCCATATACTGCGAGCGACTGCTCACTCTCATCGACCCTCACTGGTACAACCAGGTCGTGGTGGAAGATCATTTCTATCTTAAAAATGAATACGGACTCGCAGGCATTCATCTCACCAGCCGCAATCCCGACATTCCACTACACTATAAGGGACATGTGTCGCGCTCATGCACGGTCGACGAAATCAGCCAATGGGTCAACCGCTGTAATTATGTTGACTTCCGTGTCACTCCGTCGTCGCTCAAAGAGGTGATCGACCGGCACAAATCGAACCATAAAGTGTATGCTCGTGGCGTGACAAGCTTGGAAGAGATGCAAACAGCCCAGGAGAACGGACTCGGAGGCATCATACTCGAAGACATCCTGTGGGACAAATTTGACCACCACGACTCGTCCGACTACAAAGAATTGATAGATTTATTCAAGAAATTCCGTAAAGCGGCTGACTAATCAAAATAAAAGTCTTAACTTTGCATTCGATTAGGCGTTGCCCTAACAAAAAAATATTCATCTTGCACAATGGAAGATAAAAAAACATACAAGGTCTTTGCGGGTACAAACTCTAAATATCTTGGCAACAAGATCTGCAAGGAGTTGAGAACCCCGCTTGGCAACCTTGTCCGTACAAATTTTTCCGATGGAGAATTCGTCGTTTCCTTTGAGGAGTCAATACGTGGGAAAGACGTGTTCTTGGTACAATCCACATTTCCTAACACTGACAACTTAATGGAACTGCTGCTCATGGTCGATGCAGCCAAACGTGCCTCAGCGCGCCAGGTTATAGCCGTCCTGCCCTACTTCGGTTGGGCTCGGCAGGACCGTAAGGACAAGCCTCGCGTACCAATAGGTGCGAAACTCGTGGCAGACATGCTTAGTGTTGCCGGCATCGATCGTCTGATCACGATGGATTTGCACGCTGAACAAATACAGGGATTCTTTGATGTACCGGTCGACCACGTCTATGCTTCGCTCATCTTCATCCCATACATACGCGACCTCAAGCTCGACAACCTTGTAATCGCCGCGCCCGATGTCGGCGCGTCAAAACGGGCGGCTAAATTCTCCGACAACCTACAAGTGCCTTTAGTCCTTTGTAATAAGACGCGCAAAAAGGCCAACGTAGTTGATTCCATACAAATTATCGGCGATGTCAAAGGCAAAAACGTCGTCATCGTCGATGACATGGTCGACACCGCCGGCACTATCACCATGGCGGCAAACGAGATGAAAGAGGCAGGAGCATTATCGGTTCGCGCCGTTGCAAGCCATTGCATCATGAGCGGGCCAGCATCCGAACGGGTTGAGAAGTCCTGCTTGGAGGAAATACTCTTCACCGACTCCATTCCATACAATGGAGGCTGCACCAAGGTGAAACAAATATCGTGCGCACTGATGTTCGCCAAAGCCATTGAAGGCATAGAGAAAAACAAATCATTATCTACCCTGCTTGACTTTGAACTGAAAGAAGTGGACGACGACTAAGAATCGCATTCTTAAAAATTTTCACAATCAAACAGTGTTATTAATAAATAGATGAGCGTCATTCTCCGCGAGGAAAATGGCGTTTTTTTGCTATAGCCTTTTTTTACGCCCCTCCTATATAGTTAGCAGGTTACCGACACAATCAGTATCGATTGAGTAACGATGTAGATGATAAACGCACATTATACCCTCTTAGGGCGAGACCCTATGTGGCAGAGTTCGAGACTTATAAGACAGATCTATTTCAAGTACAAAGGACTTAAATTCCCTGATGCGACAAAAAAACAAAAGACGGAGGCAGTTATATGTAAATTAATTTGTAACTTTGCATTCTGATATGGAGGTAGCAATAGTAAAATACAACGCGGGCAACATCTTCTCTGTGATGAACGCATTGAAGAGATGCGGAGTCAACCCTGTATTGACCGACGACTTTGAAGCACTGCACAAGGCGGACAAAGTGATATTCCCTGGTCAAGGCGAGGCTAAAACGACTATGACATACCTAAAACTCCACAAGCTCGACCAGCTGATAAAAGAATTACAACAACCGGTGCTTGGCATTTGTATCGGCATGCAGCTCATGTGCAGACATAGCGAAGAAGAAGACACCGACTGTCTCAACATATTCAATATCGATGTCAAGCGTTTTCAACCGAATGACAAAAGACAAAAAGTGCCTCAAATGGGCTGGAACACTGTTCGCAACACAGAAACAGAGCTGTTCAAGGGGTTCGACAAACCAGAATTCGTGTACTATGTGCACAGCTATTATGTGCCGCTTTGCGATGCGACTATAGCCACAACCGACTATATCCTGCCATATAGCGCCGCATTACACAAGGACAACTTCTACGCCGTACAGTTTCATCCGGAAAAAAGCGGGGTTGTGGGCGAACGCATTTTGCAAAACTTCATCAACATCGGACTATGATTGAAATCATACCTGCCATCGACCTAATTAACGGGAAGTGCGTACGCCTGACACAAGGAGATTATGCGAGCAAGACCGTTTATAACGACAACCCGTTGGATGTAGCCATGGAATTTGAAAGCAAAGGCATACGACGTCTCCATTTAGTGGACCTTGACGGAGCGAAATCAAAGCACGTGGTCAACGACAACGTACTAAGAGACATATGCCACAACACAAATCTTGTAGTGGACTTCGGCGGAGGAATAAAGACCGAGGCAGACCTGCAAAAGGTGTTCGACGCGGGAGCAGCGATGGCAACGGCTGGCAGTATTGCAGTCACATCACCCCATACAGTGTACGAATGGATCGAAAAGTACGGTCCAAACAAGATTATACTTGGAGCCGATGTAAGGAAAGGGATGATACGCATCAACGGATGGGAAGACACCTGCGATCTCGACCTGCTTACATTGCTCAGTGAATATATGTCACACGGAATTCGCAACGTCCTCTGTACCGACATTGACAAGGACGGGATGCTCCAAGGCCCTAATATAACACTCTATAGGAGTGTCATGGACAAATACCCGGAATGCCACCTAATAGCAAGCGGAGGTGTAAGCGGAACCAACGACATCATGGCACTCGATGAGGCGGGAATACCCGCTGTGGTGTTCGGCAAGGCGATATACGAGGGACGCATTGACCTCGACCAACTGATAGCAGAACTACGACAAAAACAACATACAGATGCTGGCAAAAAGAATAATACCTTGTCTTGACATAAAAGACGGTCAAACCGTCAAGGGAGTCAACTTTGTCAGACTGAGGAACGCAGGCGACCCGATAGAGTTAGGCAAGGCTTACAGCCGGCAAGGCGCCGACGAGCTGGTATATCTCGACATAACGGCAAGCCACGAAGGGCGTAAAACGTTCACCCGACTGGTACGACGTATCGCTGAGGAAATCAACATACCATTCACCGTAGGCGGCGGCATTAACGAACTTGCGGATGTGGACAGACTGTTGAACGCCGGCGCAGACAAAGTGAGCATCAACTCCGCAGCATTACGGAATCCCGGCCTCATCAACGAAATAGCCATGCATTTCGGCAGTCAGGTGTGTGTCGTGGCAATCGACGCAAGGCTGACCGGCAAAGAGTGGAAATGTTATTTGAACGGAGGCAGGCTTGAAACAGACAGACAGCTCTTAGAGTGGGCCAAGGAAGCTAACAACCGCGGAGCGGGTGAGATTCTGTTCACCAGCATGAACCATGATGGAGTGAAGCAAGGTTTTGCGAACGACGCTCTTGCGCAACTTGCGGCGGAACTCACAATTCCCGTTATCGCATCAGGCGGAGCCGGTACAATGGAACATTTCAGAGACGCATTCACAATAGGACATGCCGACGCGGCTTTGGCCGCAAGCGTGTTTCATTTCGGGGAAATAAAAATAAAAGAACTAAAGCGCTATCTTGCGCGGCAAAACATATCAATAAGGCTATGACAATTGATTTTGAAAAGATGAACGGATTGGTTCCTGCAATCATACAAGATGCCAAGACTCTAAAGGTGCTGATGCTCGGCTTCATGAACGAGGACGCATACAACAAAACGGTAGAGAGCGGTAAGGTGACGTTCTGGAGCAGGACAAAGCAACGCCTGTGGACAAAGGGCGAGACAAGCGGCAACTTCCTCAACGTGGTCTCAATCAAGAACGACTGCGACAACGACACCCTGCTAATCAAAGTGAATCCTGAAGGTCCGGTTTGCCATACAGGCACCGATACCTGCTGGAATGAAACAAACGAAAACCCTATAATGTTCCTTACCGAACTGCAAAGGTTCATTGAGAAACGTCATGAGGAGATGCCTGAAGGCTCATACACCACAAGTCTTTTCAAGGAGGGACTGAGCCGCATGACACAAAAGGTAGGCGAAGAGGCAGTGGAGCTGGTCATCGAATCAATAAAAGGCGACAACGAACGGCTGATATACGAGGCGTCCGACATGATCTACCATCTAATAGTGTTGCTCACATCCAAAGGACTCAGTATAGAGGATATCGCAAAAGAGCTTATCAACCGGCACGACCCAAACTGGCACAAGCACTGAACAAACAATGCCGACTATAAGCCACACACATTATTAAGCGTAAAGAACAAGCAATAAAGACCGTACAATGCTGATAGAATACAAAAACGCAGAAGTTTATCAAGAAACACAAGAGGTGCTGACAGGCGTTTCCTTCACCGTCGATGAAGGCGAGTTCATATATATAGTAGGTAAAGTGGGATCGGGCAAAAGTTCACTTTTGAAGACCATCTACGGAGAGCTGCCTATACATGGAGGCGAAGCAAGTGTCATGGACTACAATCTCACTGACCTCAAGCGCAAACACCTGCCCGAACTCAGGAGAAAGTTGGGAATCATATTCCAGGACTTCCAGTTGCTTACCGACCGGACGGTCGAGGCCAACTTGAAATTCGTCTTGAGGGCCACTGGTTGGAAAAACAAGATGGAGATACAGACACGCATCCAGGAAGTGCTTGAGCTTGTGGGCATGAGCACAAAGGGCTACAAACTTCCGAGCGAATTGTCGGGTGGCGAACAACAACGAATAGCAATAGCGCGAGCCATCTTAAATCATCCGAAACTCATACTCGCTGATGAGCCAACTGGCAACCTCGACGCAGAGACAAGCAAGAAAATCACCGAGTTGCTGCACAAGGTAGTGAAGGAGCAAGGTGCGACCGTACTGATGATTACCCACAACACACATCTGGTGGAACTTTATCCGGGCAGAGTATTCGAATGCAAGAACAAGGTGCTGACTGAAACCAGCAAGGACAATAAGATCAAAGACAAGAAAAAGGCGAAAGAGGAAGCCAAACCAACAGACACACCAAAGCACAAAGCCGACTTCAAGCCTGTCGGAGAGACCAAGTCAGCCAATGAGACTAAGCCTGTCGGAGAAACCAAGTCGGCCAGCGAGACCAAGTCTGTCGGAGAAGCCAAGCCGACCAACGGGGCGAAGCCAGCCATCGAGGTGAAGCCAGATGACGACAAGATGATTATAATAGAAGACTTGGTGGACGTAGAAGACAAAAAGAAAAAATAATAAACAGGATATATGAAAGTATTAAAGTTTGGAGGCACTTCTGTCGGAAGTCCTCAAAGGATGAAGGAAGTCGCTAAACTAATTGACGACGGAAGACAAAAAATAGTTGTGTTGTCAGCGATGTCAGGCACGACAAACGCTCTGTATGAGATCGCCGACTACCTGCACAAGAAAAACCCTGTAGGCGCCAACGAAAATATAAACATCCTTGAAGAGAAGTATTTGCAGCACATTGAAGACCTGTACTCCACAGAAGAATATAAAAAGACGGCGGAAGAATTCTTGAAGAATGAGTTCAGCTATATTCGCTCATTCACCAAGGGAATCTTCACAATGTTTGAGGAGAAAATAATCGTGGGGCAAGGAGAAATCCTCAGTACAAACATGATGACATACTACTTGCAGGAACAAGGTATCAACGCAGTACTCATACCCGCGCTCGACTTCATGCGAACCGACAAGAACAGTGAGCCAGACCTTGACTATATCAGGGAAAAACTGAAGCTTACATTGGCAGAAAATCCTGACAAGGAGATTTATATCACTCAAGGATTCATTTGTAAAAACGCATACGGGGAAGTGGACAATTTGCAAAGAGGAGGTTCAGACTATTCAGCCTCACTCATAGGCGCGGCAATCGGAGCAGAGGAAATCCAAATATGGACCGACATTGACGGTATGCACAATAACGATCCGCGCTATGTGGATCACACGGAACCCGTCAGTCAGCTCAGTTTTGAAGAAGCGTCAGAACTCGCATATTTCGGAGCGAAGATACTCCACCCGACATGTGTGCAACCCGCAAAGTTCGCTGGCATACCGGTAAGACTGCTCAATACTATGGATCCAACCGCTCCCGGCACAATCATCAGCAACAGAACCCAACGAGGCATCATTAAGGCTGTAGCGGCCAAAGACAACATAACGGCAATCAACATAACCTCCAGCCGTATGTTACTTGCTTATGGCTTTCTAAGAAAAGTGTTCGAAATATTCGAAACATACAAGACAAGCATCGATTTAGTGACTACAAGCGAGGTAGGTGTGTCAGTATCGATTGACAACACTGTCAACCTAAGCCAGATACTCAACGAGCTGAAGAAGCTTGGCACAGTTACGGTGGATGTCGACATGTGCATAATTTGTGTGGTCGGCGACCTCGACTGGCACAACATCGGATTCGAGTCACTTGCAACTGAGACAATGAGCGAAGTGCCTGTGAGGATGATCAGTTACGGAGGCAGCAACCATAACATATCATTCCTCGTTGCCGCAGCTGACAAAAAGAAGACATTGCAATTGCTAAGCGACCGGCTGTTCAACCACAAGCAATAACAAACAAGGCATCCAACGACAACAAAGGAAACTTCAAAGTTACTGATAACATTTATCAAACAACACAAGATACGACAAAATGATACCAACAGAACTGGCAGACAAACTTAAGTCAAAGGCTACACCTTATTATATATATAATATAGGATTACTGCAAAAGACCTTGAAGGCAATGAACGACGAAGTGGCACACTACCCTGGCTATCGTATTCATTACGCCATAAAGGCTAATGCGAACCCAATCGTACTGAAGCCGATCAAAGAAGCAGGACTTGGTGTGGACTGTGTAAGCGGAGGTGAGATTAAAGCGGCAATCCATGCAGGCTTCAACCCCGGAACCATAATGTTCGCGGGAGTTGGCAAGGCAGATTGGGAAATAGAACTCGGTCTCGATACCGGAATCTGTTGTTTTAATGTTGAGAGCATCCCAGAGCTGGAAGTCATAAACCAAATCGCTCTCAGCAAACACAAAACTGCCAAAGTCTGCCTGCGTATCAACCCCAATGTAGGGGCGCACACACATGTCAACATCACAACAGGACTATCTGAGAATAAATTCGGGATCGACCTGGCGTACATGATGGATGTCATTAAGATGGCTTATACAATGAAGGGGATTGAGTTCGAAGGACTTCACTTCCACATAGGCAGCCAGATACTTGACATGAGCGACTTTGTGGCTCTAAGCTTGAAGATTAATGAGCTGCAGGATCAGTTGGCACAGCATAAAATCAAAGTCAAAATTATAAATGTCGGCGGAGGCCTTGGCATTGACTACGATAATCCTGAGAAAAACCCGATTCCCAACTTTAAGGCCTTCTTCGAGGCATACAACAAAAACTTAAAGCTGCACGACGGACAAGAACTTCACTTCGAACTCGGACGCTCAATTGTCGGACAATGCGGAGATCTGATTACCAAGGTCCTGTATGTAAAAGACAACACGGAGAAGAAATTCGTCATCGTTGACGCGGGCATGACAGAACTGATACGTCCCGCATTATATGGAGCGCACCATAAAATAGTCAATCTGACGAGCAACCTGGACGAGGACACGTATGACGTCGTTGGTCCTATATGCGAGTCGAGCGACGTGTTCGATACGGGCATCAAGCTCAACACGACACGACGTGGGGACTTGCTTGCTATTCTTAGTGCTGGCGCGTACGGAGAAACAATGGCATCAACATACAATTGCAGACCATTGCCTCCATCCTATTCGCTTGAAGACATTATGGCAGAATAAAAATATTCTATATTGATTGGCATCAACTTTGCAGATAATCAGAAAAATGGAGTTAACATATTATGAAAGAGAAAGAAGAAGCAAAAGACAAGAGAGATAGAGATAAAGAATATGGTGATAATAAAAACATCAATTCAAAAAAGGAATCCTCTGAAAACGAAATAACAGACACACCCGAAGGTGAAATGACCGATTTGGAAAAGGCAAACCAAAAGATCGCAGAACTTGAAGACAAGTACCTGCGCCAAGTTGCGGAGTTCGACAACTTCCGCCGCCGTGTGATGAAGGAAAAAGCCGACCTCATATTGAACGGAGGCGAGAAAGTCCTGACAAACATATTGCCAGTGGTCGATGACCTTGAGAGGGCACAGCAACATATGGACAAGGCTACCGACGTTGCCGCATTGAAAGAAGGCATAGACCTCATTATCGACAAATTCAAAAAGTTCTTGAAGTCGCAGGGAGTTAAAGAAATTGAGACCAAAGACAAGGATTTCGACGTTAATTATCATGAGGCAGTCACAATGGTGCCAAGCCAAAGTGACGACCAAAAAGGCAAGATCGTTGACTGCATAAGCAAGGGTTACACTCTCAACGACAAAGTAATAAGATACGCTAAAGTAGTTGTAGCCAACTAACGGAGAAAATGAATCATGACAACGACAAAAGATTATTACGAAATACTTGAAGTAGACAGAAACGCGACCCAGGAAGAGATAAAGCAGGCCTACAGGAAGATGGCTATAAAATATCACCCGGACAAAAATCCGGGTGATAAAGAGGCTGAAGCCAAGTTCAAGGAGGCGGCAGAGGCTTTTGATGTTTTGCGCGATCCAGAAAAACGCAGCCGTTACGACCGTTTCGGACCAGAAGGAGTGAAAGGAATGGGAGGATTCAATGGAGCCATGGACATGGACGACATATTCTCCATGTTCGGAGATCTTTTTGAAGGCAGCGGGTTTGGTGGATTCGGCGGATTCAGCGGATTTGGCGGTAGCAGAACCAGAGCTAACAAGCCAACATACAAAGGACAAGACCAAAGACTCAGAGTGGAACTCAGTTTGAAAGAAATCGTTAATGGTACGACTAAGAAATTCAAACTAAAGAAACATGTCAAATGTGAACATTGCCATGGTTCGGGTTCAACGGACGGAAGTGCATCCACATGCCCTACATGTAATGGAACTGGCTATGTCGTAAAAACACAACAAAGCTTCTTCGGAGTAATAAGACAACAGACCGTGTGTCCTGAATGTCATGGTGAAGGAACCGTCATAAAGAACAAATGTCCGGACTGTAACGGCGAAGGCATCGTTATGGGTGAGGAAGTTGTTGAAGTCAAGTTTCCTGCAGGTCTGACAGAAGGTATGATACTCAATGTCCCAGGCAAAGGCGGGGCAGGCAGGCATAATGGTGTAAACGGAGACTTGAAAATTGTCATCACAGAAAAGCCAAATGAGAATCTGACACGCGACGGCAACGATCTTGTTTACAATCTCGTCCTTCCGATTCCTACTGCAATATTAGGAGGAAGTGTGGACGTGCCGACCGTAGAAGGAAAGGCGAAGATAACCATCGCCCCTGGAACACAGCCGGGAACAGTCCTCCGGTTAAAAAACAAAGGAATACCCGAAGTTCATGGCAGCAAGAAAGGCGACGAAGTAATCAATATCAGCGTATACATTCCAGAAACCTTGTCGAAAGACGAAAAGGCCACCATACAGAAGTTTTCTGAAAGTGAGAACTTCAAACCGACAGACAGTATAAAAGAAAAGATATTCCGTAAGTTCAAGTCATACTTTTAATGACAATACTTAATTTGACGCACATGACAACAGATTGAATGTAGAAAGTCAGGCAAAAAACAATGAGAGACTTCACTCAATATACTGAATATCTGTACTCACAAGTACCAATGTTTCAGAATGTCGGTAACAGTGGGTACAAAGAGGGGTTGGAGAACACAAAGATTCTTGACGAACACTTCGAACACCCACACCTTCACTTCCAGACAATACACATCGCAGGCACAAACGGCAAAGGCTCATGCTCGCATTCCATTGCGTCAATACTTCAAGAGGCAGGCTATAAAGTCGGACTGTACACATCTCCACACCTCGTCGACTTCAGAGAAAGAATAAGGGTAAACGGAGAGAAAATACCAGAGCGATATGTAATGGATTTTATTGATAATGAGAAATCATTCTTTCAACCCCTCCACCCTTCCTTCTTCGAACTGACCACAGCGATGGCCTTCAAATATTTCTACGATGCGCATGTCGACGTGGCAGTAATTGAAGTCGGACTTGGAGGCAGACTCGACTGTACAAATATAATAAAGCCCGACTTATGTGTCATAACAAACATAAGTTTTGACCACACACAGTTCCTCGGAAACACACTTGAGCAAATAGCCTGCGAGAAAGCGGGAATAATAAAACACAACGTTCCTGTAATAATAGGTGAAACCGTAGCTAATACCAAGCCAGTGTTCATCAAAAAGGCGGAAGAAGTCAAAGCCCCTATTTACTTCGCTGAAGATTACAAAAGCAAACATCAATACACATTCGAATTAAAAGGTCTGTACCAGCAGAAGAACCTGAGAACCATCCTATGCGCTGTATCGCACCTTGTTCAGTTAGGTTATCATATAAGTGGCCAGAATATATGCCTCGGTTTGAATAAAGTTTGCGAGAACACAGGGCTGCAAGGCAGATGGCAGACAATTCAAACCAATCCGACAGTAGTATGCGACACAGGACACAACGTAGGAGGCATAACATACATAGCGGAACAACTCGGCGCACAAAAATGCAAGAACCTCCGCATTGTTTTTGGAATGGTGGGTGACAAGGATGTAAACAGCGTTCTGGCGCTTATGCCCAAGTGCGCCATCTATTACTTCACGCAAGCAAGCGTAAAGCGGGCCATGCCACATAGCGAAATAAAATACATCGCACAACGTCACGGACTGCGAGGAAAATCCTTTCCTACTGTGGGCGAAGCGTTCGAAGCCGCGATGAAAGAAGCCGACCAGGATGACTTCATATTTATAGGTGGAAGTACATTTGTTGTGGCAGATTTCATCGCTCAACAAACAAAAAAACACCAATAATCAAAATTCGTCGCATTATAATTTGCTCATTAAGAAAAAAATTATTTTATTTGCATTGAATTGTTTTACTAATAACAAATGCACAAGCTTTATGAGCGAAAATATGCCTAAAAACTTATCGGGACTTCGGAAAGAAGATTTCGAGAAAGAGATTCAAGGAAAGAAAACCGAACTGTTCTTTCTACACAACAAAAAGGGGTACGAAGTTGCAATAACCAATTACGGCGGAGCGATGGTTGCCATCATGGTTCCAGACAGAGACGGGAAAGTCGCCAATGTGATTATGGGGCATGACAACATTGAAGATGTGATAAACAAGCCAGAGCCATTCCTTAGCACACTAATCGGTCGTTACGGCAATCGTATCAGCAAAGGTAAATTTACTCTCGATGGTAAAGAGTATACATTGACAAAAAACGACGGAGACAATTCGCTACACGGTGGACCAACAGGATTTCACGCAAGAGTGTGGGACGCCGAGCAAATTGACGGACAAACACTGAAGTTACACTATACGGCAGCCGATATGGAAGAAGGATTCCCAGGGAATTTAGACGTAATTGTAACATATACATTCAATGACGATAATGCGCTTGTCATTGACTATGAAGCGACAACAGATAAAAAGACAATTGTTAATCTCACCAACCATGGTTATTTCGCCTTAGCGGGAATCGCAAATCCAACTCCCGTAATTAATGATATAATATGTGAGATTAACGCCGACCATTACATTCCTGTCGACAAAGGGACTATTCCACTTGGAACCATCGCCCCTGTTGAGGGAACTCCATTCGATTTTAGAAAACCAAAAGCTATAGGAAAGGACATCGACGCCGTTGACATTCAAATAAAGAATGGCGCAGGCTACGACCATTGCTATGTGCTGAACAAGAAGGAAGAAGGCGAAATGAGTTTCGCGGCCAAGGTTGTCGAGCCACATTCGGGACGCACAATGGAGGTGTATACAACAGAGCCAGGAGTTCAGTTCTATTCAGACAACTGGGGAACAGGACAAAAAGGGACTCATGGCGCAACATACCCGCGAAGAAGCGCGGTTTGCTTCGAGGCGCAGCACTTCCCAGACACACCCAACCACCCTTATTTCCCTTCTGTCGAACTTCTCCCTGGAGAAAAATACACACAGAAGACGATATATAAATTCGGAACAGACAAATAAACAGAATACTAACAATTAAAACTATAGTAATATGAGATTAACTATTGATGACGTTAGAAGTCGTTTCATCAAACACTTCAATGGTGAGACAGGAACAGTTTATGCAGCACCTGGTCGTATCAACTTAATCGGTGAGCATACCGATTACAATGGAGGATTCGTATTCCCAGGTGCAGTGGAACAAGGCATTATTGCGGAAATAAGACCAAACGGTTCACGCAATATACGCGCTTATTCGATAGACTTAAAAGATTATTTTGAATTCTCTATTGATGATGAAAAGGGACCTCGCGCCACCCACTTCCGCTACATCTTCGGAGTCGCGAAAGAAATGATTAAGCGAGGTGTCAACGTTGAAGGCTTTGATGTCGCATTCGCAGGCGATGTGCCTCTCGGATCCGGGATGTCATCAAGTGCCGCACTTGAAAGCTGCATTGCCTTCGGACTAAACGATTTGTTCAACGGAGGACTTGATAAAATGACTTTAGCCCAAGTGGGACAGGCAACAGAACACAATTACGTTGGTGTCAACTGCGGCATTATGGATCAGTTCGCATCAGTGTTCGGAAAGAAAGGAAACCTCATCCGCCTTGACTGCAAGACGGGCGAATACGAATACTTCCCTTGGAACCCTAAAGGATACAAGTTGGTGCTGATAAACTCATGTGTAAAGCACGCATTGGTCGGCAGTCCGTATAACGACAGGCGCAACAGTTGCGAAAATGTTGTCAAGGCAGTAAAGACGAGCAAACCCGAGGTTGAGACACTGCGCGATTGCACAAGAGAAGACCTTGAAGCGGTGAAAGGCTCAGTCAGCGAAGTGGACTACAAGAGGGCCAAGTATGTATTAGACGAAATCGACCGCGTGCTTGCTGTAAGCGACGCACTAACTGCCGGCAATTACGACACAGTCGGTGAAAAAATGTACGAGACACACGAAGGCTTGAGCAAAGACTATGAGGTGAGTTGCGAGGAACTTGACTTCCTTGTCGACATGGCACACGACTGCGACGTACTTGGTTCACGAATGATGGGCGGAGGCTTTGGCGGCTGTACTATCAACCTTGTAAATAAAGATGTTTACAATACATTCGTTGAAGAAACAAAGAAAGCATACAAAGCGAAGTTCAACAAAGATTGCAAAGTTATAGACGTGGTCATTGGCGACGGCGCGCGCAAACTCAGTGACTAAAACGAGTATAAAATCAACGCAGTAAAGGAGACTTCTCCGGAAGTCTCCTTCTTCATATTGAAATTCACTTGCATGAGCCGGTGAAAACCCAGAATAACCAATCACAGTTAACTATTGCCGCTCATTTAGAAGTTTCAGTATATGATTTCTGCGTTTTTTTTACTAATTGTTTTTAATTATCAAGAGAATTTAGTAAGTTTGCAATCCAAAGACAATAAAGCTATTATTTAATAAAATACGTTATATTAAATTTATTCTTAAGTTATGAGACAGTTCAAATCAATCCTACTAAGCACCGCTACAGCAGTGGTAACTCTATGTGCTTGTACACAGGGAACACAAGAACAAGAAACACTAAAGTCAGGACTTAATCCAGCCGACTTCGACAGCATCTACCCTGGTGTTGTATATAGTGACTCTTTAGGCTATCAGCCCGCACAAGGAACGGAAGGCAAGAAAGTCGCCCTCTATACTTTGAAAAACGCCAATGGCATGGAAGTATCAATCACGAACTTTGGAGGCCGTATAGTAAGCATCATGGTTCCAGACAAAGAAGGGAACTTCCAAGATGTAGTTTTAGGTTTCGACAAAGTAGAAGACTATTTTCCATGGAACAATCAATCAGATTTTGGAGCTGCAATAGGCCGTTACGCCAATCGCATCAACAAAGGGCAAATTACAGTTGACGGCAACTTGATACAACTTCCTCAAAACAACTTCGGCCATTGCCTGCATGGAGGTCCAACCGGATGGCAGTACCAAGTATATGACGTTGAAGAATCAACGCCGACATCCTTATCACTTGTCATGCACAGTCCTGACGGAGACAACAATTTCCCAGGAGCTGTGGACGCACATGTAACTTATGACCTTGATGACAACAACGCGTTGACAATAAACTACTACGCCACCACAGACAAAAAGACTGTCATCAACATGACTAATCATTCATACTTCAACCTCAACGGTGATCCTAACACCCCTATCACGGACAACCTTCTTACAATCAACGCCGACAACTTCACACCGGTTGACAACACATACATGACAACAGGTGAGATCGCCCCTGTTGAAGGTACGCCGATGGATTTCCGCACAGCAAAGGAAGTGGGTAAAGACATAAACAACTATGATTACGTACAACTCAAGAACGGCAACGGATACGACCATAACTGGGTTCTCAACGATAAAGACAACATAGACAAAGTAAAAGTAAGACTTGAAAGTCCTAAGACCGGAATTGTACTTGAAGTATATACTACAGAGCCTGGTATACAGGTATATTCAGGAAACTTCCTTGATGGTACATTGACAGGAAAGAAAGGAATTGTCTATAAGCAACGTACAGGTATCTGCCTTGAGTCGCAAAAGTACCCAGACTCACCAAACAAGAATTGGGAAGAATCAAATCCATGGGTTGAGCCGGGTGAAGAAAACGCGTACGCAAGTACATGTATATTCAAGTTCTCCGTTGCTAAGTAATATTGTCTAAAAAACAATTAACTAAATAATAATCAATTCAAAAAACAAACAATGGACATTTTAGAAGCTTTAAAAAACAATGGATTTGAAACCATCGACTATATCGTGGTAGCCATTTACATTGTTATTCTCGTAGGATTGGGAATGTTCCTCTCACGTGGTAAGAAAGGTCAGGACAAGTCCTCAAACGATTACTTCCTTGCAGGTAACACATTAACTTGGTGGGCAGTAGGAGCATCCTTAATCGCAGCGAACATTTCAGCAGAGCAATTTATTGGAATGTCAGGCTCAGCATTCAAATCAGGTATCGCAATGGCAGCCTATGAACTTCAGGCGGCCCTTGCCCTTGTCATCGTCGGTAAATTCCTTTTGCCGTTGATGATTAAGAAAAAAATTCTTACAATACCACAATTCCTCTCCGACCGTTACAATTGGGGGGTAGGTTTGGCATTCTCAATCTTCTGGCTATTCCTGTACGTATTTATCAACCTTACATCGGTCGCTTGGCTTGGTGCACTCGCAATCAAGCAAATCCTCGGATTGCCGGCAGTTCCCGGACAAATCCTTGGCATGAATGTCGACATGACCCTGCTTACAATCATCCTCATCCTGTTCCTTATCGCAGGTATCTATTCCATCTATGGAGGTCTGGCATCTGTGGCATGGACAGACGTTATGCAGGTGACATTCCTTGTAGGTGGTGGTTTGATCACCGCTTATGCGGCTTTGTCGGTCATCGGTGCAGAGGTATGGCAGTGCGGACCGTTTGAAGCACTTGGGAACATATATGACTGGTGTATCAATCAGGAAGGCGACAAGCACTTCAACCTTATTGTCAGCCGTAATCCTGACCTCTACCCTGTCATAAATGGAACAGACCCTGTATTCGCTGATGACGGCACTTTGCTCCAAGCAGCTCAAGCATCCGACCCTTACTTTGACATTCCAGGTATCGTTGTGATTGTTGGAGCTTTGTGGTTGACAAACCTTGGTTACTGGGGATTCAACCAGTATATCATCCAGAAAGGTCTCGCAGCAAAGTCTCTTGACGAAGCAAAGAAAGGTATGATATTCGCAGGATTCCTAAAGATATTGATCCCGTTCATTGTTTGTATACCAGGTGTATGCGCATTCTTCATCATGAATGGAGACGTAGACGGAACGCCGGTCATCGACATGATCAAGACTCACTTGAGTGGTGAGATCGCCCGTTCTGACGACGCTTATCCATATTTGATACGCAACTTTACGCCAACAGTCGTAAAGGGTCTTGCGTTCGCTGCATTGGCAGCGGCCGTAATTTCATCTCTCGCCTCTATGTTCAACTCGACATCCACAATATTCACTATGGATGTATACAAGAAGTTCATTAACAAGAAAGCGTCAGACAAGAAACTTGTGACCGTAGGTCGTCTCACTTCTGTATCCGCTCTCATCATCGCCTTGATAGCAGTTTACCCTATTATGGGTG
The DNA here is from genome assembly GCA_964537205.1 of uncultured Bacteroidaceae bacterium. Lineage (GTDB taxonomy): Bacteria > Bacteroidota > Bacteroidia > Bacteroidales > Bacteroidaceae > Colivivens. The sequence continues at coordinate 6,964 of CAZHZH010000008.1, read as the reverse complement.
GTGCCGACCAGGCATTCCAGGTAATTCAGGAATACTCAGGTTTCGTATATCCGGGTATCGTGGTTATCTTCGGTCTTGGACTTCTTTGGAAGCGCAGTTCAGGTGCGGCGGCAGTTGTTACTGCGATCGGAACCTTCGCGTTCTCAATCATCTTCAAATTCGCCATGCCTGACGTACCGTTCCTCATTCGAATGGGCTACGTATTCCTCTGCCTTGTAGTACTCTTCGTAGGCATATCAATGTGCAGCAAGAACACCAAACCGGCAGAAGTACTCAGCGAGCACACCATCAAGGTACAGCTCAAGTGGTCAAGAATTCTGTTTGTCAGCGGTCTGATCGTATTGATAGCAGGCATTGCCATGATGACAAACGAGACATGCCGCAACTACGGAGCGGAGACAATGTTCTTCCTCGTAATCATGCTGTTCACACTTGCATGGTACTTGCATTCAAACGCAAAGGACAAAGTCGAGGATGTCAAGTCAATTGGTGTTGACATTGAGATTTTCCGCACTAACACAGCATTCAATATCGGAGCGTTCGGAATCATTGCGATTCTTGTGATACTATATATATTCTTGTGGTAATATAATGACGAGGCTGCACCTATAATAAAAATAGGTGTAGCCTTTCTGTTATCAGAACATCGACGATTGCTAAAACGACAAGAAGAAAGCAAGCGAAACTGCCATAGGAGATACGCCAGTATAGTTTTCCCTTTCCGTGGATTTACATGAAATCGAACATTGCCAGTCCTTGGCAAGAGAAAACGAACGAAGCAGACCGGGCGTTCCGTTTCAAGCAAAAGCGCGGCTGACACATTGTCGCAAGGCGACTCAAGTAAAGTTCAGATTAAAAACAAAAACAATAATAATATGTTAGAGGCTCTAAAAGAAAAAGTATTCAAAGCAAATCTCGACCTGGTTAAGCAAGGTCTTGTAATATTCACTTGGGGCAATGTCTCAGGCATTGACCGTGAGAAGGGATTGGTTGTCATAAAACCTTCAGGTGTCAGTTATGACACAATGAAAGTTGACGATATGGTTGTTGTTGACCTGCAAACAGGCAAGGTGGTCGAAGGCGAGTTGAACCCGTCGTCCGACACCCCTACCCACTTGGTTCTTTACAAAGCGTTCCCTAATATCCAAGGTGTCGTTCATACACATTCCACATACGCCACCGCATTCGCCCAGGCGGGGAAGGACATTCCAAACATCGGCACCACACATGCCGACTATTTCTACAAAGACATTCCTTGCACACGCGACATGACAGAGAAGGAAGTCAAGGGACAATACGAACTGGAGACAGGAAACGTAATTGTAGATGAAATCCTTAATATCAGAAAAATCAACCCAGACCATACACCGGCAGTGCTGGTCAAGAACCATGGTCCATTCGCCTGGGGGACATCTCCTGACAACGCAGTGTATAACGCAAAGGTGATGGAGCAATGCGCTAAGATGGCATTCGTGGCATTGTCCCTGAATCCAAACCTTACAATGAATCCGCTCCTCGTTGAAAAGCACTACTTACGTAAACATGGACCTAACGCATACTACGGACAAAAAGGACAAAAACATTAAAACAATCAATAATTAATAAACACAGAATCGTATGAAAGCATTTGAAAACCTTGAACTCTGGTGGGTAACCGGAGCACAGCTCCTCTACGGAGGCGAAACAGTAAAGATTGTTGACGGCCATTCAAAAGAGATGGTTGACGGACTCAATAACGGCGGAATTATTCCTATAAAGGTAGTCTACAAAGGCACTGCAAACTCATCAAAAGAAGTCGAGGCAGTCATGAAAGCGGCCAACAACGACGACAAATGTGTTGGTGTAATCACATGGATGCACACATTCTCTCCGGCAAAAATGTGGATTAAGGGACTTCAGGCATTACAGAAGCCACTCTTGCACTTCCATACACAATACAATGAGAAAATTCCATGGGACACCATGGACATGGACTTCATGAACTTGAATCAAAGCGCACATGGCGACCGTGAGTTCGGACACATCTGCGCACACCTGCGCAAACCTCGCAAGGTAGTATCAGGCTATTGGAAGGACGAGAAGCCACAGAAGGCCATCGCCGTATGGGCACGCGTCGCAGCCGCTTGGGCAGACGCTCACGACATGCGCATCCTCCGCTTTGGCGACCAGATGAACAACGTGGCAGTAACCGATGGTGACAAAGTCGAGGCAGAGGTACGTCTCGGTTACCATGTTGACTACTACCCTGTTTCCTCATTGATGGAATACTACAAGAAAGTTACAGACGCCGAAGCAGACGCACTGGTTGAGGAGTACAAGAAACTCTACACAATAAAGATCGACGAATCAGGCGAGGAAGTTTACTGGGAGAAAGTTAAGAATTCAGCAAAGGCAGAAATCGCCATTCGCCGAGTACTTAAGGATGAAGGAGCGAAAGGCTTCACGACCAACTTCGACGACCTTGGCGAAGCTGATGTCAACGATCCTCACTTCCTGGGCTTCGACCAGATTCCAGGGCTCGCATCACAACGTTTGATGGCAGAAGGTTACGGATTCGGAGCAGAAGGCGACTGGAAGTCTGCCGCACTCTACCGTACAGTTTGGTACATGACACAAGGACTTCCTTCCGGACTTTCATTCCTTGAGGATTACACTCTCAACTTCGATGGTGAGAACTCAGCGATTCTTCAGTCACACATGCTTGAGGTTTGTCCGCTCATCGCATCCAACAAGCCTCGTCTGGAAGTGCACTTCCTTGGCATCGGCATCCGCAAGAGCCAGACAGCCCGCCTTGTGTTCGACTCAAAGACAGGCAACGGCGTTACAGCGACAATCATCGACCTTGGCAACCGTTTCCGTCTGATTGTGAACGATGTCAAGTGCATTGCTCCTAAACCACTGCCAAAGCTTCCTGTTGCAAACGCACTTTGGATTCCACAGCCAAACTTCGAAATAGGTACGGAAGCGTGGATTCTTTCAGGTGGCACACACCACTCTATCATGTCATACGACATCACACCGGAGTATTGGGAGGACTATGCGGAAATAGCCGGTATCGAGATGATTCACATCGACAAAGATACAACTATAGCAAACATCAAGCAGACACTTCGCAACAACGAAATCTACTATCTGCTTAACAGGTCACTTTATATGTAACAACAAATGAATTCAGGTGGCCATTGTGCCACCTTGTTTTCATAAAAACAGAATAAGCATGGATGCAAGACAAACAATTAAAGCAGGAAAGGCCATTTTAGGCATAGAATTCGGTTCGACAAGAATCAAGGCTGTTTTGATTGACCAAGAAAACAAACCCATAGCGCAAGGCAGCCACACTTGGGAAAACCAATTGGTTGACGGACTTTGGACATACAGTATTGAAGCTATATGGTACGGATTGCAAGATTGCTATGCTGATCTTCGTAAAAACGTACTCGAACAGTATGATACAGAAATAGAGACTCTTGCCGCAATTGGAATAAGTGCCATGATGCATGGCTACATGCCATTCAAGGGCAATGAAATACTTGTTCCTTTCCGTACATGGCGTAACACCAACACGGGAAAGGCTGCGGCGGAACTGTCAAAACTATTCAACTACAACATTCCTCTCCGTTGGAGTATCTCGCATTTATATGAGGCAATACTCGACAACGAGGAGCACGTATCAGACATCGATTATCTTACTACGCTTGCAGGTTACGTTCATTGGCAGATTACCGGCAAGAAAGTACTTGGTGTAGGTGACGCGTCAGGAATGATTCCTGTCGACCCTAAGACCAAGACATACGATGCCACAATGATAGAGAAATTCGACAAGCTCATCGCGCCAAAAGGCTATAGCTGGAAACTGCTCGACATTCTGCCAAAATCGCTGAGCGCGGGTGAGGATGCCGGCTACCTGACACCAGACGGAGCGAACAAACTCGATGTATCAGGGCATTTGAAACCAGGCATACCTGTATGCCCTCCAGAAGGAGACGCAGGCACAGGCATGGCTGCTACCAACTCAGTCAAGCAACGCACTGGCAACGTGTCCGCCGGAACTTCCTCTTTCTCTATGATAGTCCTTGAAAAAGAGTTGTCGAAGCCATACGAGATGATTGACATGGTTACCACTCCGGACGGCAGCCTCGTAGCAATGGTACATTGCAACAACTGTACATCCGATATTAACGCATGGGTAAAGATATTCAAGGAATACGCTGAATTGTTAGGGATACAACAGAACACCAATGAATTGTATACAAGGCTGTTTAATATAGCCTTGAAAGGAGATCCTGATTGTGGAGGCCTCCTTTCATATAACTACATATCTGGCGAACCTGTAACAGGACTTGCCGACGGTCGCCCGCTGGTAATCCGCTCGGCAAACGACAAGTTCACCCTTGCCAACTTCATGCGCGCACACCTTTACGGAGCCATTGGAGTTTTGAAGGTCGGGAACGACATTCTGCTCAAGCAAGAGCATGTGAAAGTTGATCGCATCACAGGCCATGGCGGCTATTTTACGACAAAAGGCGTAGGACAGAAAATGCTTGCCGCCGCTCTAAACTCTCCTATATCAGTCATGGAGACAGCTGGCGAAGGAGGCGCATGGGGCATTGCGCTGCTCGCATCGTATCTTGTCAACAATCCAAACAAGTTGTCGTTGGCCGACTTCCTTGACAAGGTCGTATTCGCCGGCAACGAAGGCGTTTCGGTTGATCCGGACCCTGCAGACGTTGAAGGATTTAATGTATATCTTGAGAATTATAAGAAGTGTCTGCCTGTAGAACAAGCGGCCGTTGATTATAAGAGTAATAACTAATAACCAATTTTTAAATGAATTCAATTCAAGTATTAAACCACGCAGCCGACAACATCCGTATATTGGCCGCGTCTATGGTTGAAAAAGCAAAATCAGGTCACCCAGGCGGAGCAATGGGAGGTGCGGACTTTATAAACGTACTTTACTCAGAATATCTGCAATACGACCCAAAGAACCCTGGATGGGTGGGTCGCGACCGCTTCTTCCTTGACCCGGGTCACATGGCCCCTATGCTATATTCCCAGCTGGCACTAATTGGCAAGTTCACACTTGAAGAACTCGCACAACTGCGTCAGTGGGGTTCACCAACAACCGGCCACCCGGAATTCGACATAACACGCGGAATTGAGAATACATCCGGACCACTCGGACAAGGACACGTATTCGCAATCGGAGCTGCCATAGCCGCCAAGTTCCTTGCCGCACACACGGGCAACCCTACATTTTCAAAGGAAACCATCTACGCTTACATCTCTGACGGCGGTGTCGAAGAGGAAATAAGCCAGGGAGGCGCGCGTATAGCCGGCATTCTCGGACTCGACAACCTCGTTATGTTCTATGATTCAAACGACATTCAGCTCTCAACAGAGACAAAGGTCGTAATGAACGAGGACACAGCCGCCAAATATCGCGCATTGGGCTGGGAAGTTACAGTCATCAATGGAAACGACGCGGAACAAATCCGCAAGGCTATCGAATGGGCAAAGGCAGTCAAGGGCAAACCAGCACTCATAATCGGCAAGTGTATTATGGGTAAAGGCGCACTCAAGGACGACGGCTCATCATACGAGGCGAACTGCAAGACACACGGAGCTCCACTTGGAGGCGAAGCATACCGCAACACAATCAAGCATCTTGGAGGCGACCCGGACGATCCATTCAAGATTTTCGATGATGTCAAGGAACTTTATGCAAAGCGTGCCGAACAGTTGAAGGATATTTGCTCCGCACGCTACACAGAAGAAGCTGAATGGGCAAAAGCCAATCCGGAGAAAAAAGCGCAACAAGACGAATGGTTCAGCGGTGCGGCTCCAAAGGTTGACTGGTCGAAAGTACAGCAAAAGGCCAACGACTCAACACGTAGTGCCAGCGCGGCTGTATTAGGCGTTCTTGCCGAACAAGTGCCGAACATGATTTGCGCGTCAGCCGACCTTTCAAATTCCGACAAGACAGACGGCTTCCTCAAGAAGACTCACGCATTTGCCGCAGGCGATTTCTCAGGAGCGTTCTTCCAGGCAGGTGTTGCAGAACTTTCGATGGCATGTTGCTGCATCGGCATGGCACTTCATGGAGGAGTCATTCCTGCATGTGGCACATTCTTTGTGTTCTCCGATTATATGAAACCAGCCGTCCGCATGGCTGCTCTGATGGAAGTGCCTGTCAAGTTCATTTGGACACACGATGCGTTCCGTGTCGGAGAAGACGGTCCTACTCACGAGCCAGTTGAGCAAGAGGCGCAAATCCGCTTGATGGAGAAACTGCAGAACCACCATGGAAAGAATTCCATGCTCGTACTCCGTCCTGCTGACGCAAAAGAGACTACAGAGGCATGGAAGCTTGCAATGGAGAACACCTCTACCCCATCGGCACTCATCCTCTCACGCCAGAATATCAACGACCTTCCAGAAGGCAACGACTATTCACAGGCAGCCAAAGGAGCATACGTAATAGCTGGTAGCGACGCTAATCCAGACATCATCCTTGTAGCGTCTGGTTCAGAAGTTTCAACACTTGTTGCAGGTGCAGAGCTTCTGCGCAAGGACGGCATCAAGTGCCGTATTGTAAGTGTTCCTTCAGAAGGTCTCTTCCGCTCGCAGAGTGAGGCATACCAAGAATCCATACTTCCTACAGGAGTAAAGAAGTTCGGTATGACCGCAGGATTGCCTGTAACACTTGAAGGACTTGTTCCACGCAACGAAGGCAAGGTCTGGGGGCTGAAGAGCTTCGGCTTCTCAGCACCATACAAAGTGCTTGACGAGAAACTTGGCTATACCGCACAGAACGTGTACGACCAAGTGAAGAGCATACTATAAATTGTTGGTAAATATTTTTTGGGGGGCATGTGAATCAAAAATCACGTGTTCCCTTTTTTAATTCAAAAATGGGATTTCCGCATACTCACTAATACATTCATTCACCATAGTGCATCCT
>CAZHZH010000007.1:42216-51075 GCA_964537205.1 uncultured Bacteroidaceae bacterium | reverse complement strand
CTCTCAAGATAATAGAGATAATCCTCACGCAGACATATCATCAGATGGAAATTGCTGTGTGCGAGGTAATCAAGTTTTCCTTTTGAATGTACACGAAAAGTAAGGTCGCCAGACCCATTTGCATGTATCTTTGATTCTGTGAATATTGTTGCATTAGCTTCGTATTCCGTAACTTTTTGTGGCTTTATATCGTTCAAAAGATCGGCGAGTTCATCGAACAATTCTTTTGCCTGGTATTTATGATCCGCATCTGCCAATGTATATATTTCCTCAAACTGATCAATGATGATAACAGGGTTTGTAGGTTGGCCTGCTTTGCTATGAAAAACGTTTCGATGGAAAAAGTCCCAAAGCCCCATTTGCGGAACGTCTTGTCCCAACACGTCCTTTGTTCCCAACTCTTTGCAAACAGCATCCTCTATTTGTTGTATATAAGAACTCTCGCTATTGTGGTCAAATCGAATGTAAACAGGCATCATGCCTTGCTTACGTATTTCAGGCGATATGCCAGCGTGTATCAACGACGATTTACCTATACCGGATCTTCCGAACAAGACACACGCCACATTGTTGCAAATGATTTCCATTAGCGTTGAAACACTTGTATCGCGCCCGTAGAGTCTTGTACCTTCCTCATACGTTTTAAGTCCTAACCATGGATTTTCTTCTTCCCACTTGTTTTTATCCATGGCGCTTTATAGTTTTTAGTTCATTAACAAGATAGTCCGCCATCCTTTCGACATCTTGAGTTAGAGAATCCCTGTGGAAAGAAAAGGCGTCGTGCTTTTTCAGATCCTTTGGGATTTCCGCTCTCAGATCATCCATATTAAAGCCGTTTTCAAAAAAAGGAAAGCAGTAGGGTATTCCACCTATACTTTGTATGTGGTCTACCGCATATCTCCACTCTTTACGATATGGGTGTTCCTCTCCCGCTTGAGCTATAATGGTTGGCGTTAGAATTGGCACAAAGAATGTAGAATTCTTAATTGCGTTCTCTATTTGATTCATAAAATCAAGACCTTTCTTCATGCTACTATGGTCATACCATACATGGAGTCCCTTTGACTTAAAAACATTATAAACAATATCTACTATTTCACCATCCGCTCGTGAATATGAAATAAACACGTCTGTTCCATCTTGTGGAACGATGTCCGTGATCACGTCATTATTGATTTCATAGTCAGTAATTCCCTCCGTCAATTTATCTACAAATGCCTTTTGGTCTGGCTCAAGACGAGTAAACGCATTACTTCGACTAAGAAAATCTATTAAAGCCCGGTCTTCTTTCTTTAATTCTAACATCCCCCCTAACTTCTTCCCAAAATTCTCGTTCTTTAAAGCATACCAAAAGAAACGGAACAGCCAATCTTGATAATCTTGACCAACCACCAACAAGTACCTGTTAGCTAAAAGGTTGGAAATCATAGACGGCTTGGCCTTACATCCACTGTCATTAGGGCGTAACCAAGTTTGGGAGAATTGCAGAAGATCTTCATCTGTTACCACAAATGAGTGTTCTTTTCCTTCGGCTTTTCCAAACATATAAAACAATGTGGGATTCCTCATGTCCTCTCCATTCACCAAATCGTCATTTCGTGAAGCATCATTTTTAAAGCACTTCACTCGCAGACGATCTCCATGGATTTTCCTCATTATGTTTTCAACAACAGGATCAAACGTTGTGGTAACAACAAAAGTAAAATACGGGATCTCTAAAAACTTCAATAATAATGAATTATCGTTCTCTTGGCAGAAGTATTTAGGATTATCATTTATCACTTCCGCTAACGTGGAATATATATCACTATACTTATTAATCTCACTGAACTTATAACGATTATCGTTAATAAGCTGAGAGAATGTACTAAACTGTCCCTCTCCAATCTGACAATATTGACTGATAGCGTCTATCAAGAATTGTGTTGATGTCTTATTGTTTACATGTACAAAGTCCGGACCGATAATGGGAATAACGTTCCCATGAGCAACTTGTTCAAAAAGAATGTTCCATTGCTTTTCTTCAAGATTCTTTTTAGGATCAATTATTATTTCCATATGAATAGTCAGCCATCAATTTTGTCAGCACATTAAAGAAGAGTCATTTATACCTAAGTCCCCGCTTTATTCAACAGCAGTCCTTAAGCTGAGTACTTGTTCTGCCTTAGATTCAACTATCAACCTTCCCGTTGGGATGTCTGTTTTGTTGGATTGTCTTTTTGGGTTGTACTTAGAACAGCGAATATAACTCTCTTGCGCCATTGGGACAGTATACTTTGTTCTTGGTGACCCACAGCCAAGAGGTTTATATTCGGTTTCGTCTAAATATAAAAAAAGCGTGAGAGTCAGTCTTGTCGCTCATCTCACCCTTCGAAGCTCTGGCATTGCTTTTGTAGTCGAAATGAGCAACACCGAAACCCACGCTTGTATGTATATACACTCTTATATATATACTTACCCATCATGGGCGCCTTTGTTACTTTGTTGGTTGACTACAAGTTTTTGGAACTGCCAGATTCCGAAGAGTCAAGAACAAAGCGTTAAGAAACGCCTTTTATATATAGAAACTCTCTTGTTCGCCGCTATCGCAAGAGGAAAACTCTGTTGATATGCTTGTTTCAGTAGAATTGCTTCATCTGCCAAGCTTGGCGTTGTCCATAATGCATGAAACAGACACGTCTGCACTACACATTTCGTGATTGGACATGAGAGTCAGTTGCAAAGTTATAATTTATTTTTTATTGTCGCAACTTTTTCAATGAAAAATTGTTTGTGAAATGTATGTTGAGTCCCGCAACAAGCACAAAGTTATAAAAACTCTCGAAGGAGTACGTAACTGATTATATCGGAACGAAGTTGAGTGTATCTTCGTTTGGCATACACAATTGGACAATGCTATGAGGATCCACTCCTACGCTGCGCTCCGTCGGGATGACGAGAGATGGGGAGGGTGGCAGGATGACAAGAAGGGAAACGGACGGTGTATGGCTTAATATGTTTGAAACGCTTATCTATGATATGCAATCTAACAAGCACCTACTGCACTATGTATCGCTTTACAAATTCTATGGGTGAAAGCACCTGCAAACTTCCACTGGCATTTTCGAAATGCTTGGTATTGATTGTTATCAAGCAATCGCTGGCATTCTCTTCTGCACAATGATATTGTATACTGTCTTCAATGTCCTTGAAGCTTTCATTGTCCAAAGCTGTCAAAACCATGTCTCTGCTTATGCTTACTATATCAATATATCCAAGCAATTGCTTCAAAGAAGTGCGTATTTGCTTGCGTTTGTCAGGCTCATGAATACCTTTCTCTTTCAACTGGTTTCCCAAGAGATATATAATGGTATCCAGAGAATTGGCAGAAATGACAGCCTCCAAACCTTTTTGCTCGGCAGCCTTTAGAATATCGCTCACTTCATTGTAAAAATCACGGTGCCCGAAGTATTCCATTATGATATTGGTGTCCAAATAAACTTTCATAGGTACTTCCCGTATTTCTCTTCCATGTATGCTTTCCTTGCTTTCTCGTCATCCTCTCGGTTTGGAGATGCCATACCGACGAAAGGGTCTGTAGGCAAGGGACGCGACCTGTCTATAGTAATTTTCTTCACCTCTGCCTTTGAATTGTCGCTCCTCTTTTCAAGAGAAAGCTTTTTCAAGAAGGTCAATACCCTTTGCATATAGGCTTCACTGTCTGCGAGATAACCCAGGTTCTTATATATCTCAGCATTTATTTGCGTTGCTGTCATAATCTAATTGTCATTATTCTTTTTGCAAAAGTAAGGCTAATGTTTCAAATATACAAACATTTGCCTAATTTTTATTCATTGCCATTAATTCAATATCGTTATGTAGAGTTATAATAGGTTCTCGAAGGAGTACGTCACTGATTATATCGAAACGAAGTTGAGCGTATCTTCGTTTGGCAGGCACAATTGGACAATGCTATGAGGATCCACTCCTACGCTGCGCTCCGTCGGGATGACGTTGTGGGGGTAGTCATCGGGATGACAAGAATGGAAACGGACGGCAGAGTGACAAGAAGGGGAATATCATCCTTTTATCGTTCAGCCTTGGCTGAACGATGCTTGAAACACATTTCAAATGCAAAGACATGCTGTTTCGTTGACCGTTCAGCCAAGGCTGAACGATAAAAGGATGACACATTGCCGGTTGGGCTTCCTTACTTTTCAAGTGTGTCGACCACTTCCTCAAGCAGCGAAATGATTGGAAGATGCTGTGGACATGCGCCCTCACACTGTCCGCAATGTATGCATTCCGATGCTTTTGGACCACCAGGCCGCCATGTATAGTCGCTCTTCGCCGTCTCCAATTCGCCATACATCTTGTATTCGTTCATTACGGCAAAAATCTCAGGGATGTGTATGCCTTGCGGACAACCAGGAGTACAGTAATGGCAGGCCGTACATGGTATACGGTCGAAACTAAGCAGCGTCTTGCGCGCCTGTTTTATAGTATCCTGTTCCAACGTGGTCAATGGCTTGAAATCCTTCATAAACGAGAGGTTGTCCGCCATCTGCCTTTCGTCGGACATGCCGCTGAGCACAATCATCACGTTATCGAGTGACGCCACAAAGCGGATCGCCCACGACGCGAACGACGCATCAGGATTCACCTTGCGGAAAATATCCTTCACAGGCTCTGGCGGGTTGGCAAGCGTTCCGCCCTTAACCGGCTCCATTACCACGACAGGCTTGCCGTGTTTCTTCGCCACCTCATAGTTACGGCGCGACTGCACGACATTGTCGTTCCAATCGGAATAGTTTATTTGAAGTTGCACGAACTCCGCCTCTGGATGCTTGGTAAGTATCTCATCAAGCAGTTGCGGCTTGTCGTGGAAGGAGAATCCCATGTGGCGCACAAGTCCTTCGGCTTTCAGTTGCTTTACGTATTCCCAAATGCCGTATTGTTCATATTTATCCACATTGTCCTGTGCGAGGGCGTGAAGGAGATAGAAGTCGAAATAACCAGCTCCCGTGCGTTCAAGACTGGTCTTGAACTCCGCCTTCGCCTCTTGTTCGTTCTTAGCCGCGAACGGAGCCGCATTAAGTTTTGTGGCAAGATAAAAGCTTTCACGAGGATGACGCTCCACAAGTGCCTTGCGAATGGTGTCCTCTGAACCAGGATAAACGAAGGCCGTATCGAAATACTTGCCTCCGGCTTCGAGGAAGGAGTCGACCATACGTGCCGTCTGCTCCACATCTGTGCTGCCGTAGTTATTTTTCGGCAGGCGCATAAGCCCGAACCCGAGCTTTATGCAGTCATTGATAATAAAGTTATTCATACTATTCTTGTTTTTGTACACAACGTTTCAGTCTTTCATTGTCTCTATTCTAACAGCAAGTTCCATGCTGGCACAACAGTCCGTTGATGGAGCCATAACCAACTTGGGTTTGAACAGTTTCTCATAGGGTGTGCCGTTCCACAGTCTTACGTACTCTTTTCAGCGCAAATATAATAATAAATTATCATTATCCCAAATCGGTCATTAGACAGTTATGCCCTAACAACTCTTTTTTTGCATCTATTCTTTTGTTTTTCGGTTACAATGAAATCACATTGCGCTCTCAAAACGTAAAAACATCTGCTCAAAAATATAGTTGTTATCATCATAACGCTAATGACCGAATTGGGATTACCACAACTTTTGAGCAAAATAATCCTTATACCACGACAAAGGCCGAACCTTGTCCGGGTTCAGCCTTCGTATTGTTTAGAATACCGTATTGATACGGTTGTTTTGCGGCAACTTATTTAGATGCCTCTACAGGGCTTGTCATTCCTATAATGATTGCGTTGCCACTCTTGAATATCGTCGCAGCCATGTCTTGTATGTCTTTAGCCGTTACGCCGTTCACAACGTCAAGATAGCCGTCGACGAAGTTCTGATCCTTCATCACCTTGTTCATAATGGCGTTGAGCCAATAGCCGTTTTTCTTAATGCTTTCCTGATAGCTACGGTTCATATATTCCTTGACCTTCTGAACCAATTCGGCATCAGGACCATTAGCGACCATGTCGTCAATGCCCTTCAGAATGACTTCCTCCATGCCGGCACGCTTCTCAGGCGCGGTAGGCAACTGGACTTGGATCATTGCATATTTCTCAGGATATTCTGAGACACTTGACGCAACGCCTACAGAATAGGCACCGCCTTCATCCTCGCGGACAGTCTCGGTATAAACCATTTGGAGAATCTGCTTCAAATAGTCGACAGTGACGATGTTCTTGAGAGTTGGCTCCATGTGTGCGTGCCACATGAATATTTCTATTGCGTTAGGGGTCTCCTGCACTTTCTCAAACACGTTCTTCACCTCTCCGTCCTTGACGCGCAAGTCAATGTCCTTATACTTCTCCTTGCCCTTCTGCACAGGCAGGCTGCCCAAGTATTTCTCGAACAGAGGTTTTGCAGTCTCTATGTCGATGTCGCCAATGAAGAAGAAGGTGAAGTCCTTGGCGTTGGCGAAACGTTCCTTGTAGAACTGAATCATCTTGTCGTAGTCGAGTTTGTCGATATCCTCCGGCTTAGTACGCTTTATGCGGTAGTTGTCGTTATAAACCACTTTTCGAAGAGTGTCGCCAAGAGCGGTGGTAGGATCGAGTTCCGCATTCTCAAGGCTCGACTTCGTACGCGCCATTGTGGAACTGAACACCTCCTGATCCTTACGTGGTGAGGTGTAAGCGAGGTAGGTGAGTTGAAGCATTGACTCAAGGTCTTTCTTCACGCAGCTGCCCGACATGCTCTCATCGCGCGTACCGATCGAAGGACTGACACTCGCCTTGATGCCGGCCAGTTTCTTGCTAAGGTCGATTGCCGAGAAATTGCCCCAGCCACCCATAGACACATTGTCAGCGTTTGATACGTTAAGATAGTCGTTTTCTCCGTAGAGAGACGTACCACCCCAACTGTATGCAGTCATAGAAATTGAGTTAGGAGCGAAGTCCGTCTTGCGCACATAGATATTGATGCCATTCTTCAATACGATATGTGTGAAGTCGAAATCAGCTTTCTCCTCCTTCACGATCTTGCTACCTTTCAACTTGCTTGTGTCAAGTATAGGCTCACTTGATACTTCCTCCTTGTATGCCTCGATGTTTTCAGCCTCAACATCCTTCAGTATGCCAAGGATCTCGTCTTCCGTAGGGATGATTATTCCTTCCTTCTGCGGAAGCATTCCGTAGATGACCGGCGCAGTGGCCGCACGCTGTTGGGCGAGCTGTTCGAGAGTTTGATTAATTATGTCGACAGTGATCATGTCAGCGATTTGAATCAAGTTCTCATGTTCCCATTCAATGCCCGGAGCCGCGGTATTGTCGAGGAAGTGGCGGACATATTCGTTCACGTAATTACCATTAGAAATCTTGTTACGCATCTCGTACATGTGTTCGATGCTTGCCTTGTATTCTTCCTTGTACCGTTCGTACTCACTTACGGTGAAACCGAATCGCTCGGCACGCAGCATCTCACGGTAGGCTGCCTGAATCGCATCTTTATACGCGTTGTCCTTGAACTGGACAGACATAGCAGACGAACTCATGGCGTTTGTGATGAGATAGTCGCTGTTGAAACTGATGTCAGCACCCAGAAAAGGAGGATTCTCCTTAAGCATGATCTCACTCAAACGCGTACCGATCATACCCTCTATCGCACCCATCAAGTAATTTTGTGTATAGTATACGGCGGTGTTCTTGAATTCGCGCGGCAATGCAGGATGCTTCCATGCAAAAATCATGTTCGAGCTTTCCTGTTCCTTGTCGGTCTGGATGGTGAATATAGGCTTGTCATTTGTTGCCACTGTATAGTATTCACGAACGGCGGCATCGGCAGGCGCAGGAGCGATGTCGGCAAACATCGTCTTAATTTTAGCCTCTATTTCATCAACATTTACATCACCGACAATGATGATAGCCTGCAAGTCGGGACGATACCATTTGCGATAGTATTTACGAATTGCGTCGTAAGGGAAGTTCATGACGATGTCCATCGTACCTATTGGCATACGATGAGCATACTTACTGCCTTCGAAGAGAATAGGCAACGCCTTTTCAATCATGCGCTGCGACGCACTGCTGCGCATACGCCATTCCTCGTTGATCACGCCACGCTCCTTGTCGATCTCGGCATCTTCCAGAAGCAAGTCGTGACTCCAATCATGAAGGATGAGGAGGCACGAATCGATCGCCTGCGGGTTCTTTATAACTGGCACGTTGTCGATATTGTACACAGTTTCGTCAAAACTTGTGTAAGCGTTCAAGTCTGCTCCGAATTTCACGCCGATAGATTCCAAGTATGTCTTCAGCGAGTTGCCAGGGAAGTGTGTGGTACCATTAAAACACATATGTTCCAAGAAATGGGCAAGTCCGCGCTGGTCGTCATCCTCCTGCATAGAGCCGACCTTCTGCGCTATGTAGAAATTGGCACGTTCCTCAGGCCACTCATTGTGGCGAATGTAATAAGTGAGTCCATTTTCAAGTTTCCCCATTCTAACCGCCGAATCCAACGGAAGTTGTGGCATCTGTGGCATTTGCGCCCTTGCGGCGAACACAGACACCATCAGCACTACAGAAATAAAAAATTTCTTCATTATGATTTGATTTTAAATTAAACTTTTCTATTAGAGCCTATAATCATCAATTCTTTTTGTTGTCCAAGGCGTGCTTAGGATAGTCGACGGTAAAATGAAGTCCGCGGCTTTCCTTTCTCTCAAGCGCCTGGCGCGTAATCAAGTAGCCCACATTGATCATGTTGCGCAGTTCACAGATATCACGTGTAGGTTTGACACGTTTAAACAAGTGTTCGGTCTCCTCGTAGAGCAGGTCCAAGCGTTCCCA
>CAZHZH010000007.1:40624-42116 GCA_964537205.1 uncultured Bacteroidaceae bacterium | reverse complement strand
GCGCTCGGACAAACCGGAATGTAATCCTTGGTGATGTCAATTCCGATGGAAAGGCATTTGGCATAGATGTTAGGGAAATGATGTTTCGTTTCCTCCGGGTCTTTATGTGTCACGTCAAGACACACGTGGTCAAGTCCGTGTATTTTCATCTCCTTGTCGATGGCACGCGCCACTATGTCGCGCGGAGCGAGCGACAGCCTCTCATCATATTTTTGCATGAACTCCTCACCATTAGGCAGGCGCAGAATACCGCCATAACCTCTCATTGCCTCAGTGATGAGATAAGCCGGGTGCGTTTCCTTTGGATTGTAGAGGACTGTGGGATGGAACTGCACGAATTCCATGTCCTTCACCTTTCCCTTTGCACGGTATACCATTGCAATACCGTCGCCGGTGGCGATGTTCGGATTGGAAGTGGTGGCATATATGGCGCCAGTACCGCCAGTAGCCATAATAGTCACTTTCGACAAGTAAGTATCGACCTTGCCGGTCTCTGGGTTCAAGATATAAGCGCCATAGCACTCAATGTCGGGAGTGCGGCGTGTGACTCTGATTCCAAGATGGTGCTGTGTGATTATCTCAACGGCAAAGTGGTGTTCGAGGATTTCTATATCCGGATTGTTTCGTACGGCCTCCATCAATCCCCGTTGGATTTCAGCCCCCGTATCGTCGGCATGGTGCAAGATGCGGAACTCGGAATGTCCGCCTTCCTTGTGCAAATCATAGGTGCCGTCCTCCTTCTTGTCAAAATGGACACCCCATTGCACCAGTTCCTTGATTCCGGCAGGTGCATTACGTACAACCTGTTCTACAGCGGCAGGGTCGCTGATATAGTCGCCTGCCACCATTGTGTCGTGAATATGCTTTTCGAAATTATCGACCAACAGGTTAGTAACCGAAGCTATACCGCCTTGCGCCTTCGCGGTGTTGGCTTCTTCAAGAGTCGTTTTACAAACGATGGCAATTTTCCCTTTATGCGCCCTTGCAACTTTAAGAGCGTAACTCATTCCAGCTACTCCTGAACCGATAATGAGAAAATCAAACTTACGAGTCATTTTGTATTATATAATTAGAATGTATAAGCAGCACCAACGAGGAAGTTGATTCCAGGTGTGCGATACATTATATATTGGTCATAATCTTTGTTCAACAAGTTGTCGCCCTTGGCGTAGACCGACAAGCGGAACGGGAATGTATAGCCGACTGTAGCCCCGAGGTTCATGGTGTTCGAACGGTCGTAAAACTGGTCGTGTTTCTTAAACGACTGGAACTGGAAGTCGACACCCATCAGAAGCCCTTTCACCGGACGAACCTCAATTTTGCATTTGCCGTCAAATACAGGCCGCCATGCTTCAATCTTGTCATAATCCGACGGACCTTCAGCCTCGTACTTATAATCACTCGACCATATATTATACGTTGCGTTGACATCGGCAATAACAAGGTCGTTATAATTATATTTCAGGTCGGCATTAGCATAGAAGCGTTTGCC
>CAZHZH010000007.1:29829-40524 GCA_964537205.1 uncultured Bacteroidaceae bacterium | reverse complement strand
TCACCTTGGCGTCGAATACACTGTTCCGCTGCTTGTCGGTCGTCGTCGGCTCGCCCAAATATGGAGGCTGGTAGTTGAATACGTCCGTGCCGTAACAAGCACTGACAATTACAGACGACAATGAGTCGATATAATGTTCGTACTCAGCTTTGAACCTGTTAGTAAAGAAACGGTTGCTCCAGTCTTTCGGCTGATTGACATGATCCACATCGCCCTTGTGCCCTTTAGTTGAAAAATCGATATTGAGCTTGTCATTGTCCGTGAAGTCAAAACCATAAGCGAGCCTGCCTATAAGGTTGTTGTTCGTTCCGTATCCAGCGGTGATGAATCCTTTTTTGTCGCTACGTATAAGCTGTCGGTTTTGTGCCGCCCACATTGGCTGGAAAGCATAATTGCCGGTCGGCATGGCCGTTGTCGTATATTCCACATTGTAGTGTGTAGCCCGTGTTTCCTCTATCTCGGGCAGTATATTGATCTTGTTCGCATCCTTCACCGTAGGAACGTAGTCGTTTTCCACCTCAACCACATTGTCCATCTGCGCCATTGCACCGGCGAAAGCCGCCATACTTAGTATGCCGAATGTTATATATCGCTTGAATATCATATATGATGTGACCTTATTAGTTGTTTACTTCAATCTCTCTTGAATCATCTTGTTGATTTCCTCGTTCTCGTTGTAATTGCTCTTCAGCGAGAGCAGGTACTCGCGCGCCTCTACTTGGCGGTCCGTTTTCATATATACGTCCGACAATAATATGAAGGCGCGTGCCAGCCAATATTGATGTGTAGTGCCGGAGTCGATGAATTTCTGCAATATCTGTTCGGCCGCCTGATATTGGTTAGTGTCATACGCATATTGTGCAAGACGCACGTTAGCCTGGGCTCCATAAACAGTCTGCTGATCGTTAGTCAACCGTTGTAAGTCACGCACACCTTCCTCAGAGTTTCCAAGAGCGATATAGCTCTCCGCCCTATAGAGCAGGGCTTCCGCGACGAGATCGGGTGATGACTTAGGATTATTGACCAATTGTGTGGCCACCTCAACCGTCGACTCATATTGTTTTGCCGCAAAAGAACTTCTCAGACCACCCTCAAGCGCACGTGTCTGTACTTCAGCAGACAGCGTCTGCTTGCTTAGTTGGTTGTAGTATTGATAGGCCTGTGCATAATCCTCATTGTTCATTGCGCGCACGGCCGCATCATTAACCATCTGGTCCAGTTCGTCGTTACTAAGTTCCTTGCCTGCTTTTTGAGCAAGTTGGGCATATTCATTGACCTTGCCTGCCTCAGTGTAGACGTCCTTCAAGTTCTCAAGGGCTGTTTGTGCCTCCGCGGTATTTGGATAAGCCTCTATGACCCTCTTATACGAGTTGAGAGCCTCGTCCGGCATGCCCGACTCATAGTAGATCATACCCATCTCGTTACCTGCGCTACGCGCCTTTTGGCTGTGAGGGTACGTGTTTATGAGGGTCGCAAACGTGTTGAGAGCCTCATTCTTCGCACCAATCTGCACATAGGCACGCCCTTGTTCATAGAGGGCATCCGCACCATATTGGGATTCCGCATATTCACCCTTCATTTGATTGAGCAGTTCAACCTTTCTTGTGTAATTTCCCTTCAATCCTTCTATAAAAGCTTGTTGATAAAGCGAATAGTCGCCCATCCCCCTGTCGGTATCAATCGCGCGCTGATATGTGGCATACGCCTCATCGTATTTGCGCTCGGTAAACAGGCAATCGGCAAGGCGGTTGAACGCGTCAGCCTTTATAGACGGGCTCTTTGCGGAATTCGCAGAATTGACAAACCTGTTGAAATATGATCCCGCCTGCGCATACTGCTTCTGTTTAAACAATGAATATCCAAGGGAGTAAAGCGCCTGCGTGCGGTTTGCCTGATTTTTTGCCGAGGAGTTGATATATTTCCTCAAGTCGGCTACCGCTTGTGAGTATTTTCCTTGACGGTATTCCGATTCTCCTTTCAAGTAAACACCCTCTTTCGAGCCCAACGCTATGGCCTGCGTCATGTACTCGTCTGATGCCGTATAATTACCCGATATAAACTCCTGGACTCCCAAATTGTACAGGACTTTCTGTTTGGCCTCCCTGATTTCAAGTCCCGGATTCTTAATCTTGTTTATCGACTGCAACGCGGCGGCGTAGTTCTTTGTCGTAAAATAGACTTCGGAAAGGTGTTTGCTCACGCTCGACGCATATTGAGAATTCGGGAATTGGTTCAAGAACTTTTCAAACACATGAACGGATTCGCCGAAACCCATAGTGTTGCCCTCATGCAACGTCAGCGCGTAATTGTACAGAGCCTCTTCCTGTAATTTCTTGTTGGCCGTCATGTCGGAAGCTTGTTGAAAGGCGATTTGCGCCTGCTTCTTGTTTTGGCTGTATACATAACAGATGCCGGCATTAAGCCATGCACTTTGAGCCATCTCATCGGTCTCCGTCGATGCACTGCTACTGAGTATAGGTCCGGCCTTGGCATATTCCTGTATGTAGAAATAGCTCATACCAAGTTTATAGAGGGCGGTTCTGCGTGGTCGCGCCACATTATAAGTATATTGGCTCAGCGATTCAATCGCCTTGGTATAGTTCTTTTGGTCGTAGTACGCCTCTCCCCTGATACGGTGGATTTCGTCAGCATATTTCGATTCCATGGCAGGCATATTCGAACCGACCATTGGCAATTGGTTGTTCACCAACGCCAACGCTCTCTGCGGCTCACCTAAATGCAGGTAGCAGTCCGCCATATATACAAACGCGTTCTTGTCATAGTCGCTGTTCTTGCTTACAATCTTGAAATCCTCAAGAGCCCCGGCATAATCTTCCTTGACATACTTCACATACCCTGTGTAATAAACCATATCCATTTGGTGCGTCTTGCAATCCTGCAAAGATTGCAATATCTGCTCGGCACCATCAATTTCCTCGTTATTAATAAGGGCTATCGCTTCGCATACCAGAGTCTCCTCACGCTCTTTGTCATTCATCTTTTGTATTGCCGCCTCCTTCTGCCTGTACACGTAAAGTGCCTCGGTGTATTTGCCGTCTCTCACAAGCAGATTCGCACGCAGCAGTGCCAGGCGGCTGTGGTATAGCGATTGGGGATAACGTTCTATCCAATTCCCAATCCTGACATCTGTACCAGGCACGTTCAGGAAATAGTCGCATACGAGCGTCAGTTCCTCAGCCTTGGCCTTGTCGTTATCCGACAGCGACTGCCATTCCATATATGTTTTGAGCGACTGAGCGGCTGCATAGTAATGACCATCTTCCATCAACCGTTCGGCCTCCTCAAGATTCAACGAAACCCTTCCTTCGGGGATATAGTGTTGTGCAAATACGTTTATGCATAAAGAAGCATTTAGTATATACAACAAAATTGTCTTTCTAATGCGCATAACCTCTTTGTTCGAATAATTATATATTTATGCAAAAATACAGATAAAAACCGAAATCCAATCTTCAAGGTTGCTTTTTCTTTGTTATTCTTTGGATATATTAATTGTTTTTCATGCAATTGACATGGCAAATACGCAAAAACCGACTTGCCTTACGTCATCTTAGCAACTTGTATCTTGCTCCACCCAAAAGCATTACAATACCCTTGTACTCCAATTCATACAAATTACTGCTTACAACGCTAAAGCTCAATCCGGTCTCGACAATAATCTGGTTTATCTGCTTGCTGTCGCATCCCCGAAGCGTCCCGACTATCTTCTCCTCCTCCGGCGACAATTCAGGGAACAGTTCTTGTTGTGAATCCCTGGTCTCCTCCTGCTTCCCATTGTCCCATCCCATTGCATCAAGGAATCCGGCAGCCGACAAAACCATCGACGCTTTCTGCCAGCTTATCAGCTTGTTGCATCCCTCGCTGAATTCATCGTTGATTCTGCCGGGGAACGCAAATACATCACGATCGTATGATGAGGCCAACTCTGCGGTGATCAAAGAGCCACCATGATCGGTGCTCTCCACAATGATCGTAGCGTCAGCCAAACCTGCAACAATGCGGTTGCGGCGGACGAAATTCGCCTTCTCTGGTTTTGTACCGCTAAGGTACTCCGTCAAGAGTCCTCCGTTTTGCACCATTTGCTTGGCAGTAGCACGATGCAGGGAAGGATAAATACGATCTAAGCCATGAGCGAGAACTCCAACCGTGGCCATACCCTCCTGTAAGGCAGCCCTATGCGAATGTATGTCAATGCCATAAGCAAGTCCGCTTACAATCAATATGTCGGGATCACGCCTTTGTAAGTCGGAAATAAACGTACGACAGATGTCCTTGCCATATTGCGTACACCGGCGTGTGCCTATCATACTGATTACGTGCTTCTGGTTCAAGTCGGCATTGCCACAATAGAATAGCACCAATGGAGCGTCACTACATTCGATAAGTCGCCAAGGATAAGACGCGTCGTTCATGCAAAGAGCCTTTATATGGTTCTTCTCAATAAACTCCATCTCCTTTTCCGCTATCTTCAGAGCTTCATCATGATTGGACAGCAATTCTTTCAGCCGCTCGTTTGCGTCGGGTACGATATCGTTCAAGTTGTTGATATTATCAAACAGGACGGTTGCGGAGCCTGCCCGCTCATACAGACGCTTTCCTATTATCTGACCGATATGCGGTATGTGCGAGAGCGCGATGGAATATATGACCTCCTGCTCGTTCATTGCTCAAAGGATATCTATTTCACTCAGTTTGCCATTAACAACACAAACAGTGTCGACATCACCCCTCACTGCAAGTTTCATATCAGACTTTCTGTAAATATCTTGCTGAAAGACATATTTGAATCCATCGTGTACGTATCCTGTCTTAACCACGAATTCATCACCACTTTTAAGCGGACACTTGAACCTCATTGTGATACCCGAAACCACAGCGTCGATACCTTCTTCGTGAAGCTTGGCAAAGCTGATATTTTTCGACATGAGGAATTCATGCCTGGCATGTTCAAGATAATGTTGGTAATTGGCATTGTTTACAATCCCTTGAAGGTCACACTCATAGTCTCTGACCTTCATCGTAATCTCATGTACGTAATCTCTCATAATCGCTTTTCCCATTATTTGACAACAAAGGTACGAAAATTAACGAACACTACAAACGGTTCGACTCATTTTTGTAAGATAAGTCATATAAATGTGGCGCATAGCATGTGTGAGCCAACAAAAAAATCAATGGAATTACTCGTTGTAAATCAACAAGTTCTATGGTTGGGCAAACGAATGACCTGTGTTCGCCCATTCATACACCCTGTGTTTGCCCATCCACAGCACCTATGTTTGCCCAACCATAGGTCATTCGTTTGCCCATCCATATACCACACTGATTTACAGACACAAGCAACACGAATAGACTAATTGTTAATCTGGCACGTATTGAGCCGACAGGCCAGCCAATTCGGGAACACATCTTCATGCTTGCCGCATCTGCCAAAGAATGTATATATATAATAAGGTGTGCCGCTCTATAAAACAGAACGACACACCATCAAACCAAAGAAATTTACATGAAAAAAAAAGGTTAGTAATATAGGTCAACTCACCTGACTTCCCGGCTTAACCTCGTGTTCAACAGTAGTTACACTGACAGACCCGTCGTAGTTTTCCGCACTAAGAATCATGCCCTCACTCACCAGTCCGTTTTTGAACTGCCGCGGCGCAAGGTTGGCGATAAACAATACCTGCTTCCCTTTCAATTGCTCTGGCTCATACCACTGCGCTATGCCAGATACAATGGTTCGTTTCTCAAGTCCGTCATCAATAAGGAACTTAAGCAGCTTCTTCATCTTAGGAACCTTCTCACATTCAAGTATCGTACCGACACGGATGTCAAGTTTTGAGAAGTCGTCAATTGTGACTGTATCTTTGACAGGCTGAGCCTTAGCGTTCATCGCCTCGTTAGCCTTGATTGTCGCAGCCAGTTTATCGGTCTGAAACTTTATCACGTCATCTTCGATCTTGGAGAAGAGCAATGACGGCTTATTAAGCTGCTTGCCAGCAGGCAGTATGCCGTCGGAACCCAGATCGTCCCAACTAAACTTGTCGATTGCCAGCATACTGCGCAGGCGCACGGACGAGAACGGCAAGAACGGTTCGAACACGATGGAAAGATTCGCAGTCAGTTGCAATGAAATATATATGACGGTCTTTACACGTTCAGGATCAGTCTTTATCACCTTCCAAGGCTCTTCATCAGCAATATATTTATTGCCAATGCGCGCAAGGTTCATCGCCTCTTTCTGAGCGTCTCGGAATCTGAAATCTTCAAGCAAAGTCTCCACTTTGTCTTTCACTTGTGCGAATTCAGCCAATGTCGACTTGTCAACCTCGGTCAGTTCGCCGCATTCAGGGACTATGCCATTGTAGTATTTCTGTGTCAGTTGCAACGCCCTGTTCACGAAGTTTCCGTATACGGCGACAAGTTCGTTATTGCAACGCGCCTGGAAGTCACTCCAAGTGAAGTCGTTGTCCTTTGTCTCAGGAGCGTTTGCAGTAAGCACATAGCGCAACTCGTCCTGACGGTTAGGCATTTCCTCAAGATACTCATTGAGCCAGACCGCATAATTTTTTGACGTTGAGATTTTATTGCCTTCAAGATTAAGGAACTCGTTTGCCGGAACGTTGTCGGGCAAAATATAGTCACCATGAGCCTTGAGCATTGACGGGAACACGATACAATGGAACACTATATTGTCTTTCCCAATAAAATGTATCAAACGGCAATCATCGTCCTGCCACCACTGTTGCCATGTGCCGTATTTCTCCGGGTTGGCATCGCATAATTCCTTGGTATTGCTAATGTAGCCAATAGGAGCGTCGAACCACACGTAAATAACCTTGCCTTCCGCTCCTTCGATTGGCACTGGTATTCCCCAATCAAGGTCTCGTGTCACGGCACGCGGTTTAAGACCACCGTCCAACCAGCTCTTGCACTGCCCGTATACATTAGGCCGCCACTCTTTATGATCCTGAAGAATCCACTTTTCGAGCCATGGCTGATATTGGTCGAGAGGCAGATACCAATGCTTGGTGCGCCGTTTGTCGAGAGGATTTCCAGTCAAGGCGTTATATGGATTGATAAGTTCGTCTGGCGACAACATGGAGCCGCATTTATCACATTCATCGCCATAAGCCTCTTTGTTGTGACAGTGCGGACACTCTCCCTTGATATATCTGTCGGTCAGGAACGCGTGTTCCTTTTCATCGTAAAACTGGGAGCTTTCTATCTCAACAAACTTTCCGTCATCATATAGTTTGCGGAAGAAGTCGGATGCAAACTTATGGTGGATTTTCGATGTTGTTCGCGAATAAATATCAAAAGATATTCCAAAGTCCTCAAATGATTTCTTTATAATGTTGTGGTAACGATCGACAACATCTTGAGGCGTGCATCCCTCCTTGCGCGCGCGTATTGTCACAGGCACTCCGTGTTCGTCGCTTCCTCCCACAAAAAGGACGTCACGACCACGCAACCTGAGATAACGTACGTAGATGTCGGCCGGCACGTACACACCGGCGAGATGTCCGATATGCACCGGACCATTCGCATAAGGAAGCGCAGATGTAACAAGTGTTCTTTTATATTGCTTCATACTCTTTTTGTTTGATTATTAATTATGTACTAACGTGCCGATGTCCTCACCATCCATGACTTTCTTCAGGTTGCCCATTATATCCATGTTGAATACATATATTGGCAGGCCGTTTTCCTTACACATGGTGGTCGCTGTGAGGTCCATCACCCGGAGATTTCTATTGTATATCTCGTCAAACGTTATTTCTACAAACTTCTTGGCTGTTGGATCCTTCTCGGGGTCAGCCGTATAGACACCATCAACACGAGTACCCTTCAACATTATATCAGCCTCAATTTCAATAGCGCGCAAGCTGCTTCCCGTATCCGTAGTGAAATAAGGATTGCCCGTTCCCGCAGAGAAGATGGCTACTTCACCATTCTCCATCGCTTCTATTGCCTTCCACTTTGTATAGAATTCGCCTATAGGCTCCATACGTATTGCCGTAAGCACACGGCTCTTGCATCCAATTGCTCCAAGAGCGCTGCTCAGTGCGAGTGAGTTGATTACTGTCGCGCACATTCCCATTTGGTCTCCCTTCACACGGTCAAAACCTTTGCTGGCTCCGCTCAGTCCACGGAATATGTTTCCTCCACCGATAACGATACCGATCTGAACGCCCATGTCGTGCACTTCCTTTATTTGCGACGCATAGTCGTTCAGCCGTTGTACGTCAATTCCGTACTTTTGCCGCCCCATCAGACTTTCCCCACTTAACTTAAGCAGTATTCTTTTAAATCTTGGCATCTGTTACTTATTTATAAGTTAAGAAACAGGCTGTATCGTCTTGAGACCAAACAGCCTGTACCATTATTAATTAATTATTTATTAGTTCTCTATCACATTATGAGTTCCACCATTCCAATTTTCGGTTCCGCCCTGAATTCCAGTGGCACTATTTGAAACAGTGACCGTTATACTGCCGGCTGTCTGCGTCAGGATGTTGTCCGCCTTTATTCCGAAACATTTCGTACCGTCAGATGTTCCGCCACTTGCTGTCAACGTAACGTCTGTCCCGTTGAAATACAAGTTGCCGCCTCTCAGCACCGTGCCGGTAAGTTTAGTGACTCTCTTGCCTCTTATTCCTCGTGCTCCGTTGGCTGTCACATTCCCTGTTATCGTTCCACCATTAAAATACGCATTATATGAACAACGTATAGCCTCCGACTCAGCACCTTGCACATCAAAGCTGATCGAACCGCCATTGATAGTCAAAATACTGTCGGCCTTTAGTCCCGCGCCATCTTCCTGCGTCATTGTCATAACCAGCGTACCTCCTTTAATCTTAATGCAACCATAATCATCGGAATCGATGCAATCACTTCCACATCCAGAGATATTGAGCGTACCTCCATTCATTTGAAAGTAATTGTCCTCGTCACCCGCCTTGCCTTCACCGCAATGAATTCCATCGTTCTCTGCGCCCAGGATGTTGATGGTTCCGACCGACGCTTTAATGGTGAGGTACTCTTTTGCGCAAATCGCGTGTTTTGCATTGCCAGTCACATTGAGAGTACCACCTCCCTTGAATTCTGCGTGTCCTTTCGTGTAGAACGCCGCTTTTTGAGTACCACCGGCATAATCCGACAGCGTATTGGTCGTGCCTTCTTGCAGAAGGACATCGATACGTTTGCCGCATTCAATGTCAATGGCGGCTCCCGTACCACTCGTGAGCTGTACACCTGCCAGCATCAACGACAGCTTGTATTCACCGTTAATTGTAAGCGAGCCATTGGAAGAGCTGCCGGACACGCGGTACAAGAATTCGGTAGTAGTGTTCGTTGAAGTCAGCACGACATTCGAGCTGGTTCCGCTCGAACATGTCACTCCGCTCACACTCGACGGTATTGTGACAGAAGCGGTAGTTCCGCTGTATACGATGTCGATTACGGGGAACTGTGGTTCCGTGAAGGTGATGCTGTCAATATCGTCAACATCATAAGTCTCCCCGCCGATAGTCACAGAAGAGCCGTCGGCAGAGAATGTGATGTCACCGACAGTAGCCGCATCGAACGTATCATAGGAGAAGTTGTCACAAACATATATTTGAGCATGCGCAGGCATGAAAATGCCCGCCATGCAGATTAGACATGCTATTATCTTTCTCATATCATGTAAGTATTTGTGGCGTGACTCCTGTGATTATTCGTTGCTTTGCATGTAGTCATAGATATTGAGTACATCCTGTGTATCCACATTGCCGTCTTCGTTTACATCAAGTCCGTCGGTCTCCCCCGATTCCATGCCGGCATAAACGGCAAGGACGTCTTGTGTATCCACCAAGCCATCTTTATTAACGTCTTGTGCGACATAAGTCGCAATACCGAAGTACATTTTACTTACAGCGCTAATGGCAGTAGATTCCTTTGTTCCGTCCTTAAGGTTAACCACAACGTTTCCATTCTCGAACGTGAGTTTTTGGATTGTCGACAGTTTGTGGCTTGTAGTTGTTTCAGCGGCGATGTACAGGCTGTAATCTCCATCATCAGCCAACATTACCATGCTCATAACAAGAGCAATAGACATTGTGATAAGTCTTTTCATATACTGAAAGTATTTATTGTTTTTATCTTATTTGTTTTTATTATGCGTTCAATTAAAATTCAAACTTGTATCCGAGGCCGACCAGATGCCCGCCCTCCTCGTCGTCGTCAGACTCTGTATTGTAACGATAGAAGAGTGTGAGCTTGTTGCGCTTGTTGATTTTGTAGTCATAGCCGCCGATGAACTTCCACTTGTTGACGGTGTAGTTCTGCCCGCAGCCATAGTCCACTGTAGCAAACAAGTCTATCGGATAGCCTTTTATGTCGTATGTGACGGTAAGCCGTGAATAGAGGATCGTCCTGTCCTTGGCGGCCTTCATCACCTTGTCCGTATTCTTGTACTTGCCTATTATGTTTCCGTCCTCATCCAAATTGTCATCTCCCTCATAATTGTCGTCATCATACATGTATTCCGAAAAGATCCAGTCGATCGTACCATCATCATT
The DNA here is from genome assembly GCA_964537205.1 of uncultured Bacteroidaceae bacterium. Classification (GTDB taxonomy): domain Bacteria; phylum Bacteroidota; class Bacteroidia; order Bacteroidales; family Bacteroidaceae; genus Colivivens. The sequence continues at coordinate 29,941 of CAZHZH010000007.1, read as the reverse complement.
CAACGAACTATTGTACTCGTCATATCTCCATTTCGTACGTGTGGCATCAGCCTTGCAATAGTGGCTGTATCTGAATGTCTCTTTCAACGAGACCGACCATCTCTTGTTGAAA
>CAZHZH010000007.1:6520-29729 GCA_964537205.1 uncultured Bacteroidaceae bacterium | reverse complement strand
CGCATACTTGTCGAGAGTTCCAGTTTAAGTCCTTTCGCAATCTTCTTCTCGCCCTCGATACTGAGTTCGTATCCAAAATCATCATCCTGCGCGAAGGACATTTGTACGGCTGTCAAGGCGACAGTTAGCATCAACAGTTTCTTAATCATACAACTTTGGCATTTTTCTCAGCATGTCATCATTGCCAGTATTGTCATCATCGGTGTAATACACCTTTATCAGAGCCATGTCCTTCAAGAAATCAAGTGATCCTATTGCGACATCCTTGACGTTCAATCCTGTACGTTTCTTCAAGTCTTCAATGAGTTCATCACGCTTTTCAGGCACAATCAACTCAATCTTGTCATACTTTATATATTTAGTACTCAGAGACGTAACCCATTTTCCACCTTCAGCAATCCAAATGGCCACAACAAACAAGATGTTTGTTACCAGCAATTCTATGACCGCCGTAAGTTCGGGAGCGAAGAATTCAGGATGCTTGTCGGAAATATCCGCAGTCCACGCAAGACCGTTGATCGCCGCAAGCGCGATAACAAGGAACAAATATGTCATCTCACGAATAGGCACCGACTCCGTCCTATACCTCATAATACAGAAAATGGCGAAAAGCCCCATAGCGATACCAGTCTTCAACTTCGCGTCGCCCATCAAATGAATGAGCATAAAGATACCAAATCCAACAAGGACATACGTGAAAAAGAAGTCTGTCCTCTTACTCTTTGGGAAGTAGAAGCCACGCGCTATTATCACTGTAAACAGAGTGTTGATGATCAAGCGGAACAACAAGTCCAATATTCTGCTTGAGTCACTTGAAATGAGTGTAAAGAAGTCTGTTAATGATTCCATTTCTGTATTGCATTATTATATTTTACATTCCTATTTTGTTTTATCCGACTCGAGTCTTGGTAATTGCGTATTGCCCGTCATTATTGATTTTCTCGAGTTTGCGTATTTTCGCCTTGAAGTTGTTATGCTTCAAACCTGGGTCGGTCCATACCATTCCGATGCAGCATTTGCTGAAGCCCGTCGGATGGATGTGCAGGTCGCGAAGCAGCGAGCATATAGGAGAGAACACGTTGCCATCGCGTTTCAGTTCGATTACAACCAACTGGTCGCTGTCGGCGTCTCTTCCCGTCTCGAAATTATGAAAACGAATATTGTAGTCGATCGTCAATCTTTCGGTCTTGCCAAAGTTCACAAGTGTTATCCTGTCGAACAAGTTCTGAACCACCTGGTGCATTGACGCGAACGACATGCCTGTCTTACGTTCCACTAACTGCTCTGCTCCGACAGTGGTTTGTGATTCCTCAAGTGAAGGTACTTGTATACGTTTCTTTTTCGTTCTGCCATGATTGTTTTTCCGCTTCACCTCAAGATAAGTCAAATCGCCACTTGCCAGATATGTCCTCACTCTCACCTTTGTCCGTGTCGCGCGTTTGTTGTGATGCATCATATACATTGCGTGGTCATCGGTGTCAAAATACGTCGTACGATAAGGACTGACGGTCATTGTTCCTATTGTCTGTACATAATACTTGTCCTTCACGAGCTGCAAAAGCTCAATAAGCTTACTTTTCGTCGTCACATATTTTGTGTCGAGGCGATTCATAAGCCTGATTGATTCCATTTGCTCTAATGTGATTGGCGGCAGGGTATCAAGCAGAGATTGGATTCTTACGTCTTTTTCGCTCATCATCCGGTATTGTTTGGACGTAGTTATCTTATGATAGCTCTATCGGTTGCAAATATACACTTTTTATTTTAATGACAACCTTATCTTTTTCTTTTTTCACTTAATACGGGCAATTATTTTATTATTAACTGAATTATTTTTATCTTTGTTGCCAATTATAATTATTACTGATGAAAGAATTCGTTATAACAGAAGCAAAAGAAGAAACCGCCGCCATAGTGGGGCTCATCACTCCCTATCAGGGTGAGAGAAAGACAACGGAATATCTTGACGAGCTTGAGTTTCTTGCCGACACGGCAGGCGCAAAAGTCATCAAGAGATTCACACAAAAGGTGAACGGTCCCAACAGCGTGACCTATGTCGGCAGTGGGAAATTAGCTGAGATACGTGACTTCATACAATCGGAAGAGGACGAGGGTCGCGAGCTCGGCATGGTGATATTTGACGACGAGCTAAGCGCCAAACAGATACGCAACATAGAGAAAGAATTGCAAGTAAAGATACTCGACCGCACATCGCTGATTCTGGACATCTTCGCCATGAGGGCAAAGACCGCCACAGCAAAGACGCAGGTGGAACTGGCCCAATACAAGTATATGCTGCCAAGGCTGACTCGTTTGTGGACCCACCTTGAACGGCAGCGCGGAGGAAGCGTCGGGCTGCGAGGACCTGGCGAAACCCAGCTTGAGATGGACCAACGCATCATAAGGAACCGCATGTCGCTCCTTAAACAACGCCTCAAAGAGATAGACACACAAAAAACCACACAGCGTAAAAACCGGGGACGCCTCATACGCGTGGCTCTCGTGGGATATACCAATGTAGGCAAATCAACATTGATGAACCTATTGTCAAAAAGCGACGTGTTCGCAGAAAACAAATTGTTCGCCACTCTCGACACAACCGTCCGCAAAGTAATAATCGACAATCTGCCATTCCTGCTCAGCGACACCGTAGGCTTTATCCGCAAGCTGCCTACAGACCTCGTCGACTCCTTCAAATCAACTTTAGACGAAGTGCGCGAAGCCGACTTACTAATACACCTGGTCGATATCTCGCACCCAGACTTTGAGGAACAAATACGCGTGGTAGAGCAAACACTTGCCGAAATCGGCGCAAGCAACAAGCCGACTATATTGGTATTCAACAAGATTGACGCTTATACGTGGACTCCTAAAGACGCTGACGACCTTACTCCCAAGACAAAGGAAAACATATCGTTAGACGAACTGATGGAGACATGGATGGCGAAAATGAACGACAACTGCTTCTTCATCTCCGCAAAAACAGGTGAGAACATCAAAGAATTCAAAGAACTCGCATATAAGAAGATAAGGGAGCTGCACGTGCAAAAATATCCTTACAATGACTTTCTTTTCCAGCACTATGAATCAGAAGAACAGCTTTAAACATAATAATCATGAAAAGAGAACTTACTGACTTGGAAATCTCTGTTCTTGAAGAACAAGGATGCACCGCGGCTGACTGGCAGGCAATACAGGTGGAAGAAGAATTCACGCCCAACTTCATACACAATGTGAACTTCTACGGAACGGTGGCGATTGGCTCAATGACCGGCATGGTTGAGATCGAGGAAGGATTCCAACGGCATTCCATAATCCAAAACTGCACTCTGAACAATGTGACAATCGGAGACAATTGCTTTATAGAGAATGTACGCGGATATATATCAAACTACAATATCGACGACAGATGCTACATATCAAACGTCGGAGTTATAAGCACACAGGGGCTGACCTCATTCGGGAATGGGACGGTGGTATCCGTGCTGAACGAGGGAGGTGACGGCAATGTTGTAATATACGATAAACTGACCGCTCAAACGGCATGGCTCATGTTGCACTACGCTTCCATACGTGAATTGGCACTTAAGGAAGTCGCCGAACACGAGGCAGTTGACAGAGGGTCGGTCGGTGAAGGGTGCCGTATCGTCGGGACTGGTGAAATCAGCAATACACGCATTGGTCCGTATTGTGAAATACAAGGTTCGAGCCGTATTTCCAATGTAACCCTGCTAAGTAGCGATGACGCTCCCACATTTATTGGTCCGGACGTCATTATCGAGAATTCGGTTGTCGCAATGAGCGCGACAGTGACCGACGGAGCCAAGGTGTACAACTGTTTTGTAGGCGAGTCGGCACATATCGGAAAGGGGTTCTCCGCTGAGGCGTCATTGTTCTTTGCCAACGCATACATGGACAATGGAGAGGCATGTGCCGCTCTTTGCGGACCGTTCTCATGCTCACATCATAAGTCGACCCTATTAATTGGTGGTGAATTTTCATTCTACAATGCAGGTTCGGCTACCAATCAAAGCAACCACGCCTACAAAATGGGACCTATACATTGGGGAATCCTCGAAAGGGGATCCAAAACAGCGTCGGGCTGCCACATTCTTTGGCCGGCACACATTGGCGTGTTCTCAATGGTGATGGGCAAGCTGACAGAGCATCCACGACTGCAAAACCTGCCTTTCTCATACATTTTGGCAAATGGGACGAAGACGTACATCGTGCCAGGAATCAATATAAGAACCGTCGGTACATGGCGCGATGTAAACAAATGGCATAAACGGGACGGCAGACCGACATCAGCACGCAGTGACATCATAAACTTTGCCTTTCCCAATCCATATATCATCCAGTTTGTTGTTGCCGGTAATGAACTGTTGAACACGCTTATTGAGCAACAAGGGTACAACACGGAAGAATATAAATTCGAAGGATGCTACATTAAGCGTAAGGCCCTTTTCGACGGATTAAAGTATTACGACTTGGTTCTTCGACTGTACGGAGGAGAACTGCCAAAGGACGAATGGCTTGATCTGTGCGGTATGATTACACCGAAGAAATCGATTGACGACCTGGTTTCTGAAGTAGAAGAGGGAGAAATCACCACCTCAGAAGAAATCACCGACAAAATCGCAGAGCAGTATCGTCACAACAAGATTGTCTACTCACACCCACGAACAACGGAAAGCCTTGAGGCGCAAAACGAATGGCTCGACATGGTTCGCCGTGACGCTGAGAAGGAGTTTCAGATGGGAGACATTGAGGAATCATTCCTACAGGATTTCTTGAAGAAAGTAAAATGACAAGAACGTTACCTTACATGAATTTATTAACCGCATCAAGTCCATCCCCGCCGCAAATGGCGGTTACACCCGTTCATGTATCAAATTTTCAAGAATAAAAGACAATAGAGCAAATCTGTTACGCGAAAATTGGTTTACTTTGCATTGACTAATACAAACAAACTGATATTGTTATATATGGAAACAAACGCTAATACATCTCAAAACGAGATGAAAGGCTTTTACAAGCTTAGTTGGCTGACGCGCATCGGATATGGATCTGGTGACTTGGCCCAGAACCTTATTTACCAAACCATAAGCATTTGGCTGGCATTTTTTTATACCAACGTCTTTGGACTTGATGCCGGAGCGGCAAGTATAATGTTTTTGGTAGTCAGACTTATCGACGTGGTATGGGATCCTATAGTCGGTACTTATATCGACAAGCACAATCCACGGTTTGGTAAATACCGCTCATACCTTTTGTTCGCGGGCATTCCGTTGGTTGGTTTCGCAATTTTATGCTTTTGGAACGGTCTCGCAGGGGCTGCGCCAACCACAAAACTCATCTATGCCTATGTGACCTATGTTGGAATGAGTATGTCGTATACACTGGTAAACGTTCCGTATGGAGCATTGAACTCATCACTTACACGCGACACAAACGAAATTACAATTCTGACATCTACACGTATGTTTCTCGCCAACGTAGGCGGGTTGCTTGTCAGTGCGGGTATTCCAATCTTAGTTTGCGCACTTACAGACGCACAAGATTACTCAAGTGCGGTGAGTACGGCATTGTTCATGGGATTAGGCTCACTGCCTGCCTTTATATTTATGCCGCTTGTACCTGCGATAAAGAGAAAGGTCGGAAAGAAAGGAATGTTCTACATATTCCTTACGATCGCCATAATTGGTATGTTGCTGCTTTACATCGTCGGTATGACAGACTTGAGAAACAATGATACAGTGATCAATATATGTCAATTTATAAAATCTACTGGTGTCATTGTTGCTACGGGCTACATGTGGGCGTTAGTGCCAGAGGTCATCTCGTTCTCAGAATACAAAACCGGCAGACGCATTGCCGGAATAGTGAACGCGCTGACCGGCATTTTCTTCAAGGCAGGCATGGCGCTTGGAGGAGCGGTTCCTTTGCTGGTACTATGGATTATTTCTTACAAACCTGGCGAGGCAAGCCAAAGCGGAACCACAGACCCTGCCGCATGGTTCTATACAATGGTCATATATGGCCTGACGGCGTTAGTCCTGCTCATATTCTGCTTCTCACAAAGCAAGGAAAGGGTTGTCATGGACAACAGCGAGACAGCGAATGTAAAAGTAAGTGACTTGTGGAAGGAATTCATGTATAATCGTCCGTTACGCATAATCGCATTCTTCTTCATCACAGCGTTTGCGATGATGTCGGTAGGCAACGCCGCAGGTGCGTACTTCATGGCAGAGCGCACCAATGACAACATCACGCCGTTCCAATGGCAAGGCATACTATGGTTGTTGTGCGTAATACCGGCCATATTGCTATTGCTTGCCATGTGGATAATAAGCAAGTACGATCTGACTGACGAAAAAATCGATGAAATCAACCATGAGATTGAAGCGCGCGCCCAAAAGGAGCAAAACAATCAAATGAAATAAAAGAAATTAATCCACATTATAATAATACATTAGCATTATGAAGAAAGAAAAAAGATATTTGTTTCCCGCTGATTACATGGCAGACCCATCTGTCCACGTTTTCAATGGTAAGATCTACATCTACCCTTCACACGATTGGGAATGTGCAAATGTAGAAAACGACAATGGTGACCAATATGTCATGAAAGACTATCACGTGCTTTCAATTGACGGAGACCCAATGACAGGCAAGGTAATTGACCATGGATGTGTCCTCCGCCAGGAAGACATACCATGGCACGGCAGACAATTATGGGACTGCGACGTAGCTGAAAAAGACGGCAAGTATTATATGTACTTTCCTATGAAAGACCAAAACGACATCTTCCGCTGGGGTGTCGCTATAGCGGATCGTCCAGAAGGACCGTTCATTCCACAACCAGATCCTGTTCGCGGCAGCTATAGCATCGACATGGCTGTACGCAAAGACGAGGACGGCGAATACTATGTGTATTTCGGTGGATTATGGGGCGGACAGCTACAACGCTACAAAGACAACAAGGCTCTTGAACAGCCATACCTGCCGGAAGGCGACGAACCGGCATTGCCAAGCCGTGTAGTGCGTCTGAGCAAGGACATGCTTCAATTTGCAGAACCGCCACGCCCTGTATTCGTGCTTGACGAAGAAGGCAAGCCGTTGAAAGCAAACGATCCGCATCGTTTCTTCGAGGCAAGCTGGGTATTCAAGAAAGACGGGAAATACTATTTCACATACTCAACAGGTGACAGCCACCTGCTGTGTTATGCCATAGGAGACAACCCACTTGGTCCATTCACCTACAAAGGAGTGATCCTGACACCAGTCGTCGGTTGGACCACACATTTGGCTATAATTGAATGGAAGGGAAAATGGTATTTGTTCCATCACGACAGTGTGCCTTCTGGAGGTAAATCGTGGTTGAGGAGCCTTAAAGTGTGCGAACTCGATTTCGATGAAAACGGCCTAATTCAAACAATTGACGGAACAGACTAACGAATAATGTCTATGAGATTCATTGGATTCATATTGTCATTCCTGCTACCTTTTGCCGTATTCTCAGAAAACGGACACAGCCTTTGGCTGAGGATGCAACAATCAACAAATCCCGTAGAGGTGATAATAGATTCCGATGAATCTTCACCGACATTGAACATTGCCTCAGAAGAATTGCAACGCTACCTGCGTACAGGCAGAGTAGTACACTTATCGGTAAAACCGACAGCTCCGGTCAACGACGGATTCTCGATAGCCCTTAACGGCAAGGCAATATACATCACCTCTGCCACTCCAATTGGGGTGCTATATGGAACATACAGCCTTCTGAGAATACAAGAAACGGAAAGCCGGCTCACTGATGGGAAACCCATTACGGAGACACCCACTTCGAAACTCCGTATACTGAACCATTGGGACAACCTCAACGGCACTGTGGAACGAGGCTATGCCGGCAGGTCAATCTTTTGGAGAGACTCAACAGACTTGGGCGTAACCAATGCGGCTTTAATAAGAGAGTACGCGCGTGCCAACGCGTCTATCGGCATAAACGGAACCGTCATCAACAATGTCAACGCAAGCCCACAAATGCTGACAAACGACCACATAAGCGGAGTGAAGCGCATTGCAAACATCCTACGCCCATACGGCATAAAAGTATACCTGTCTGTAAACTTCGCATCACCAATGGTATTAGGAGGACTAAGTTCCGCAGATCCGTTAAAAGAAGATGTAGTGCGCTGGTGGCAGGATCGTGTAAAAACACTTTATGATTCCATACCAGATTTCGGTGGATTCTTGATAAAAGCGAACAGCGAGGGAGAACCAGGCCCTCAAGATTTTGGACGCACACATGCAGATGGAGCGAACATGCTTGCACGCACACTCAAACCATACGGAGGTATAGTAATGTGGCGCGCTTTTGTATATTCGGCCAATAACACAGACAGAGCATGTCAGGCATACGATGAGTTTATGCCTTTCGACGGGATATTTGATGACAACGTCATATTGCAAGTGAAGAATGGTCCTGTAGACTTTCAGCCACGCGAGCCCGTACATCCACTCTTACTCTCCATGAGGCATACAAAGCTGATGACCGAATTGCAAATTACACAAGAGTACTTAGGAGAATCCATACACACAGTTTTCCTTGCCCCAATGTGGAAAGAGGTAACAGACGTTGTCAATACAGAAACAGGCATAGCAGGAGTGTCGAACATCGGCGACTCACAAAATTGGTGCGGTAGCGACATGGCGCAAGCCAATTGGTACGCTTTCGGAAGATTGGCATGGAACAAGTCGATTTCATCAGAACAAATAGCGAGGGAATTTATCCTTCAGACATTCACCAAACACCATGAAGCCGCCAAGAAGCTTACAAACTTGCTCCTTCAATCACACGAGGCGTGCGTCAGCTACATGATGCCTATAGGCTTGCACCATATATTCGCAGGAGGTCATCACTATGGTCCGGAACCATGGTGCTACCACGAAGGATGGCGTGAAGACTGGCTGCCCCGGTACTACCATAAGGCAGACAAGCAAGGTATCGGGTTCGACAGAACCATTAACGGCTCAAAAGCCGTCTTGCAATACCCTGATTCATTAGCACGTTTATTCAACGACTCAAAACTGTGTCCCGAGAAATATTTGTTATGGTTTCATCATGTAGGATGGAACCAAGTGTTGCCATGTGGTGAGACTCTTTGGAACCGCCTATGCCACAAATATGACGAAGGCGTACGACAAGCAGAAAGTTTTGTTGACATGTGGAACAGTCTCCAACCTTATATCGACCCAGAAAGATACAGCAACCTTAAAACACGCTTCGACCGCCAAGCCAAGGACGCATGGTGGTGGCGCGACGCCTGCTTGTTGTACTTCCAACAATTCAGCCAACAGCCGTTTCCGTCCGACAGTCCCGCATGCCGGCATCAGTTGCAACAATTAGAGCAATTCCATCTTGATATTGACAACTACACCGCGGCACCTATCGACAAGCTGCCGTAACAAGCGTCGTCACATACCCGAAGCATGATAAAACCCTTCCACTTTCAATTTTATTTATTACCTTTGCACTCGCTAAAACAAAAGTTAATATGAAACGAGAATTGAACATGCAAGAAGTGTATCGCGCTTCTTATGTACTGAAACAAATCATTCGCGACACCCATATTGTTCCCGCGCCAGACGTGCGTAAGGGATACGACATATACATTAAGCCTGAGAACCTCCAAGTAACTGGTTCGTTCAAGGTGCGTGGAGCAAGCTACATGGTTTCACAATTGTCGGACGAAGAAAAGAAACGAGGCGTTATCGCCTGCTCCGCCGGCAACCACGCACAAGGTGTAGCTATGTCGGCACAGAAATATGGTATTCCAAGTGTCATCTGCCTGCCCGAAGGAGCACCAATAAGCAAGGTAGAGGCGACACGCAGTTACGGCGCGGAGATTTGCCTTGTTCCCGGAGTCTACGATGACGCTTACAATTATGCAATGACGTTGAAGGACGAACGCAAAATGACGTTCATCCATCCATTTGACAATCCGCTTGTAATCGCCGGACAAGGGACAATCGGTTTGGAGATATTAAATGAGATGGCGGATGTGGACGCCATAATCGTACCAGTAGGCGGAGGCGGTCTCATCAGTGGAATAGCGTACGCTGCCAAGCAGCTTAATCCAAACATCAAAGTATACGGAGTACAAGACGAGGGAGCGCCAAGCATGGTACGCAGCATTCAAGACGGAAAAATAGAGCGGCTTGACTCGGTCAGCACAATTGCTGATGGAATCGCGGTCAAGGAGCCAGGGCAATTGACATACAATTTGTGCAAGGAATACGTTGATGAGCTCGTCACTGTGACAGACGATGAAATATGTGCGGCAATTCTGTTGTTGCTTGAAAAATACAAGATGATCGCTGAAGGCGCAGGAGCCGTATCAGTAGCCGCTGCAATGTTTTCAAAGCTGCCGCTCGAAGGCAAAAAGACCGTTTGCGTAGTAAGCGGAGGAAACATCGATGTGACAATGCTCAACCGGATCATCAACCGAGGACTTCAAAAGGGAGGACGCTTGTGTACTTTCTCATTGGAAATAGACGACCGGCCAGGCCAACTCACAAAAATCAGCCAACTCATAGCGGGCCAAGGGGCGAATGTCGTAGGCGTACTTCACGAGCGTACCAACTCGTTCATAAAAGTAAACTCGTGTGTATTGCGTATCAGCATGGAGACACGCGACCAAGCGCATATTGACAGCATCCGCAAGGCAATACTCGACCAACACATAAAGATTCTCGACGAACAATAGCGGAATTGCATTCCCTGCGGTACGCACAAAAAAAGATGCAGTTACACTCACGTGCAACTACACCTCTGAAAAAAATGATAAACACCTATATTTAGTATTTTATTTTATCGCTGTATACACCTTATTTATAATAATGACGGTCACCATTCGAAATGGTTTAATCCAACTTGTTGATTTCCATTATCCCAAATCGGTCATTAGGCTGTTACGCCCTAACAAACTCTCTTTTTGTCATCTATTTTCTCGTTTTTCGGTTACAATGGAACCCCATTGCGCCCTCAAACCGTAAAAACATCTGCTCTGGAAATATAGTTGTTATCATCATAACGCTAATGACCGATTTGGGATTATTAGTACGTAGCATACCAGCTATTTGTCGGACTTATTTTTCCTCACCTTGTTCACACCCGATGTGATTCTTGATATCTCTTTTATCGATTGGGCCACAAGTTCCGGATGTTCCTTCGCAAATTTGTCGATATGACGAACGCGCTTACTCTCTATGATTTCATCGATAGCAATGAGAATTCCCGTTTCCTCAACATCTCCGAAGCCGTCATTAATAGCCGTACCAAACATCTTCATTGTTGGTGAAAGGCTCATATACGCATTTACCAATGGTGGTATTGAAAGTCCGAAGCTGCGTACGACACGATTAAGAACCTTGTAGTCTTCCTTGAAGTCATCGTAGCAGAACATAGCCTCAAATTCCTTGGGATCGCTCTCTATCTTAAGCGGCTCCATAGGTACTATCAATTTGTCTTTATCTGGAAAATGCTTATTGAGGAAATACAGAATCATATCACGGCAGCGACGGTTGTATGAAGGATACATTGTCATTTTCCCAAAAAAGTATTTACAGTTGGGCATGATAACAGAAAGTGCTCCCAATCCGTCCCACAGATTGTCAAGTGCGAACAATCCCTTGGAATCAGCCCTGGTCGCCTGATATTCCACAGTGACGAATGAGCGTCCTAATTCCACCGTATAAGGCAAGTAGTCCTTAATGAATTTATCAGAAAAGTGAAACATGTGAGATGTGGCGAGAATCGGCTGACCCTTTTCATCATATCGGACGTCAGTTCCCAAAAGGTAGCGGTAACCGCCTATGATCTCCTCATCATCCGGATTCCACACGATAAGTTGCTTGTATGGATTTTCGCTCAAGTCGAATTCATCAAGATCCAGACTTTTTCCAGTTCCTCCGCCTGCGACACGGAAGGCGATCTCACGAAGGCGTCCGATTTCTTTCAGTACGTTTGGTGAATCTTTCCAGTCGACTATATATATCTCATTATTGCTGCGGTTTGTAAATCTTAGCCGCTTGTCCTCTGTTAGCTCAGACTTTAAGACCTGTCGGTCAATTGGTTCTATTATTGTTTCCATAGATCTATAATTCGTATACTTTGTCTTTCACCCATTGAGCCCATGCGGAATGCGACTTTGACTTGTCGAAAGTCTGCCAGGGTATTGGCTCTCCAAAGGTGACAGTAAATGATTTTCCAACATTCTTGTACATCTCGTCAACCAAAAACAACATGGCAAGATTGACCTTGATGTGCAATGCCTTGCATATATTCGCTATTCGATAGAATCGTTCGGAATTCTGTCCTGAAAAATGAACCGGTATAACATCACGTTGGTACTCTATACTTTTAGTTATGAACGTCTTTTTCCACGGCAAATCCCTTATTACTCCATTCTGCTTACGCGAACAAAGCCCGGCAGGAAACATAAGCACATTGTCATCCGACTGAAAAGCCGCCTCAACCATTTTCGGGAAATTCCGGCTCTGACTGCCTGTTTTGTTTATTGGAATGCACAATGGGGCAAGTCCTTTCAAATTCATAAGTACGTCATTGACCAAATATTTGATTTTACTATCGTACTTGTGGCACAAGATACTTCCCAAAGCCACGCCATCCTCCCCGCCCAACGGGTGGTTCGACACAATAGTGTAATATTTGCCTCCCTCATTGCTTGGCAGTCGGTCGAGACCCTCAATTTTCAAGTCCATTTCCAAGTATCTGACACACTCATCGAGAAAATCCTGCCCGAACTTGTCCGCGCCACGCCCTGTCAAGAAGGCATTAACCTCATCTTGATGGAGGATTTTTTTCAACCAGCCAATGATAAACTTCGGGAAATATTTATATTTATCTCCTGCCTTGCTTTTTATTATCTGGTCAACATCCACCTTGAAGTCAACTCCGTTCTGTCCCATTTTAAAATAGAATTATTTTGGCAAAGGTAATAAATAATTCATTATGTTTCATCCCTAATAAGAGTTTTTCTTCTTTTTGAGCGTCTTTTATATTTATAGTAAAGCACAACAACAAAACCAAAGAACAAAGGCGCGCATTTATAAACATCCCCAATCATTCATCTTGCAATTACACTCACCACATTTTTCCCTGGCGTACTAAACAGCTGATTGCACATAAAGGCGCGCTCAAACGTTAAGACCCCCGAAATAAAGCATAAAAAAGGATTGAAAGTTTAGGTTTTACGATTAAATTTGTATCTTTGTAGTTCAAAACGTCTGAATGGACTTTTGACAAAGTTACAATATCCACAAATTGTCGTTCCGATATATAATAGTGAAATATGAAAATGTATAGAATAAAAAAGTACATCCAATGTTTACGTGGAGTATTGCCGCTGGTACTTTGCCTTTTTCTTGGCGTGACATACGCAGAAGCCAGACAAAGCGGTACACAACAATCTGACACAACTGACTCAGCCACAAATCGAATCATCGACTACATAGAGAAAGCCATGAATTTCAACTTGTATAATCCTGGCGAGAAAGTATACATGCATTTTGACAATACAGGTTACTTCAAGGGAGAGTATATACGTTTCAAGGCATACATAACCAGATGCGACACAGAACGGAAGACCGACTTAAGCCATGTTCTTTACGTAGAATTGGTAAACCCGTCGGGCGACATTGTCGACAAGAGGAAATTGAAAATAACCAATGGGGAGGCGGAAGGCGACTTCAAGATCGACAGTATTCAAACAACCGGCTTCTACGAAGTCCGCGCATACACCCGCTACATGACCAATTGGGGAACACACGCTTGTTTCTCAAGAATATTCCCGATTTTCAAGACCCCTAAAAAAGAGGGTGATTACAGCCATCCGGAAATCGACCGCTTCAGTTACCAGAAAAGGCTTACAAACACACGAAAGGATGAAGACGACATAACCATCGACACATATACACACGCCGTTTCCATAAAGTTCTATCCGGAAGGCGGTGACCTTGTTGAGGGTCTGACAAGTAAAGTCGCCTTCATGTCAAGCAATGAGGACGGACAACATATAAAGACAACAGGCTCCATTGTGGATGGTAATGACAAAAAGATATGCGACATTACCACCGACAGTTTGGGACGTGGCATATTTGAGCTGACGCCTCAACCAGGGACGAAATACTATGCCGCCATCAAATCTTCCAATAAAAAGAAGGTCAGTAAAATAGAACTCCCAACAGCGAAGAAAGAGGGTACGGTTATCCGCCTGAACACACTTGGCGAGATAAACATAACGGCCACGATAAACAACACATTAGGAATCCAGGGCAGACTGCTGGGATATGTAGTGATGCACAATGGGACCATAATAAGATGCGATACGATGACCGCCACAACATCGCACGAACTCTCATTCAACCGTTATGTGTTGCCCGAGGGGGTGAACCAGTTGACAGTGTTCGACTCATACGGACAAATCATGAGCGAGAGGTTGTTTTTCATTTGTCCGACAGAAAAAGAATCCGATAGCATACAGATTACTTCAACTACGACAAAACTGACACCTTGCTGCAAAGTGCGCTTTAGATTGCAGACAGAGCCAAACGCATCTATTTCGTTTTCCGCAATGGACGCTTCAACGATGAACAACGGAGCCGAAGGCAACATGAAAACATGGATGTTGTTGTCAAGCGAAGTCAAGGGATATATAGAACACCCTGAGTACTATTTCGAGTCGGATGATGAGCGGCATCGCAAGGCGGCCGACTTGCTTATGATGATTCAAGGATGGAGACGCTACGACTTCAGGCTCATGGCCGGACTTACGGAACAACAAAACAGGCAACCGATAGAAGACAAACTATACCTGTTCGGACAAGTTAAGTCGAAAAAGAAGAAATACACGCCCGACGACGTAGACATAAGCGCATATATGTACAATAAGAAAGGCGAAGTGGTCGAGGGCGAGCTTAAAACCGACAGCATAGGCAGGTACAATTATATAGTCCCTGACATTGAAGGAGATTGGAGTTTGCAAATGGTGTCAAAGAAAGAAGACAAGGCACAGGACTATTACATCTGCATCGACCGCAACTTCTCTCCTGAGAGGCGTTATATATATCCATACGAGGCAGCAGTACAGCCATTGAAAACCCCGAACTTCACCCCGTCAACCCTAAAACCGATAAATGAGGCAAATGATGAAGAGGAGTACATTTCGATAACCAAACGGACACACGTACTTCCAACGGTAAAGGTACAAGCCGTACGGAGAGTGTTGGGAGACTTGACGGTGTCGTGGTACGACGAAACAAGCGCACAAAAGCACTCGGTCATCAAATATGATTGCGACGAAGATGCTGACAAGTATGCCGACAACGGGGAAGACACCCCATACTTTTTTGATTGGTTGAAAAGCAAGAACCCTTTCTTCGATTACGAAACAATCATCTTCGACGACCCAATGAGGACGAGCTATTCAATACTGTCAGACCACACGACATACCACGAACGCCCTATCATCTGGATCGTTGACAATACATTTTGGGGAATTACAGGGATTACCGAATCGGCAAAAATGCGATTGAAAATATACGACTCAAACAACAAGACAGGAAATGTTTCCATTCCAGACTATCTTGACGTAGCCAAAACCCTGTACATATCAGACGACGTAACCTCACTAAGCAAATACGTACTCACATCCGGGCTTGAAGGCCTTAACGCCGTAGTCTTCTACGTATTCCAACATCCTACATTCGGATTCAAGCAAAAAGGACTCAGACGCACCCATTTCGAAGGATTCAATGTTCCGACAGCGTTCGAAATGGATGATTACTCGGTGATTCCGCCTACAGAGGACTTTAGGCGTACATTGTATTGGGCGCCCAACGTGAAGACCGACAATAGGGGACGCGCCACCATCGAGTTCTACAACAACTCGTCTTGCACGTCAATGTACATATCAGCGGAAGGGATGACAGACGACGGACAGATACTTATAAACGAATAAAAACGTTAGACAGAATATATAACAAACATAAACCAAACCACATTATTATGATGATGACGAAAGCTGTGAAATGGTTGCTGACGGCAAACATTATAGCATATCTGATAGAGTTATTTATCGACATAAACAGTATTTTCGGGTTATACTTCATTGGAAGTCCGTTTTTTCACATATTCCAATTCGTAACATACATGTTTATGCATGGAGGATTCATGCACTTGTTCTTCAACATGTTCGCGCTTTGGATGTTCGGACGCATCATTGAAGATACTTGGGGATGGAAGAAATTCCTCATTTACTATTTTGTATGCGGACTTGGCGCCGCATTCATACAGGAACTGGGGCAATTCTTGGGATTGATAGATCCACGTTCAATGACTCTTGGAGCCAGCGGAGCCATATATGGCATACTGCTTGCCTTCGGAATGCTCTATCCGAACGAAAGGCTGTTCATCATACCTATTCCCATTCCCATCAAGGCAAAATACTTTGTTATTGGTTATGCCGCCATCGAACTCTTTGAAGGGCTGACATCAGTCGACGGAGTCGCACACTTCGCCCATCTTGGCGGAATGCTGTTCGGACTTGTCCTGATTCTGTACTGGAGAAAGAAAACGACACGTCGGACATCGTTCTTCAACAATTCGACATGGCGCACCACTTCGACACATCCACGAATGGACGGATACAACAAGAATGAGCACAGCAAGGATTACGAATACAACGCAAGGAAGAAAGCGCAAAACGACGAAATAGACAAAATCCTCGACAAGATTCGCAAGAACGGATACGGGAGTCTTACAGAGGAAGAAAAGAAACGACTCTTTGATGCAAGTAAATAATAATTGACGACCAAGAGTATATTATGAAGTTGGTAAAGAAGTTCATTTTCTGGGTTCTTGCTATCATCAACATACTAACAACCGGAGCAATGCTTGTTTGTGCATACTCGGTTTATTTGCCGCCATACAAATATCCCAACTGGTCATACATTGGCATGCTGCTCCCCGGCTTCATTATAGGATCCGTCGTTTTCATCGTCATTTGGATAGTGCTAAAACGGAAACTATGCCTTATCAGTATAGCCGGACTGATTGCCTGTGGCGCAAGCATACGCGACTACTGCCCCATAAACATACTACAAGGCGAGCCAAGGGGAAAGTCGTTCAAGATAATGTCATACAACGTGTTGTCGTTTGCCAATTATGACTTCGACGGGCATCAAACAGAAATAGTGGACTACATTACAGGCTCCAGTGCAGACATCGTATGCCTGCAGGAAGTATCAAATATAAGGAACGAACATATCTACAGCACACTTAGCGCCACATATCCATACATAGAAGTAGGAGACTCGACAGAGACAAACTGCGCAATCCTCTCCAAATATCCCGTCCTTTCGCTCGAACTTGTAACATTCGGCACGCCATCATCAAGCTGCTATCTATACGACGTACAAATTGGATCAGACACCATAAAAGTCGCCAACTGCCATCTCGAATCATACCAGCTCAACGATGACGACAAACAAATGTACAAGCAAATAATAAAAGGAACCAACCCGTTAGACGACAACGATGAGCTGGGAACAGAATATAACATACACGACAGCTTCTGGTGGCTCGAAGGCAAACTGGCAAAAGCGAACGCGGCACGCGCGCTGCAGGCCGATTCCCTTTCGTCATTAATTGACAGGATACAAAACAAATACATAATACTATGCGGAGACCTGAACGACTCGCCAATATCCTATGCACATAAAACGCTGACGAAAAAGTTAAACGACGCATACACACGCTCGGGGAACGGACCCGGCTGGTCGTATAATCGCAACGGCATGTATTTCCGAATTGACAACATACTTATCAGCGATGGTTTCAATCCGTTTGGCGCAAAAGTAGATAAAACAGTGTGCGAAAGCGACCATTATCCTATTTTTTGCGTACTGGAAATGGATTAACTCTAAAAAAAACATTATCTTTGCACGATTGTTGTACATTATGCAACACAGCCGCCATCATAAAGTGGTGAAATGAGATGTTAAAAACAAAAATAAAAGAATAAATAAAACTATCTATCATCAACAATGCAAAACAAAGGATTTGTTAAGTTCTTAGCGATTGCGCTAACACTTATCTGCATCTTCTATCTGTCG
Organism: uncultured Bacteroidaceae bacterium; assembly: GCA_964537205.1. Taxonomy (GTDB): domain Bacteria; phylum Bacteroidota; class Bacteroidia; order Bacteroidales; family Bacteroidaceae; genus Colivivens. Next base: position 11,528 of record CAZHZH010000007.1, on the reverse strand, counting down.
TTCTCTGTTGTAACCAGCTATGTGGACAACAAAGCATCAAAGATGGACAAGGACGAAGCAGAACTTTACCTGGATTCACTAAATTCGAATCCATTCTATTTGGGAATGTACAACCTTAAGCAGTGTCGTGAAACAGCTATCGGGCTTGGTCTCGACCTGAAAGGCGGTATGAACGTCATTCTTGAAGTTTCAGTCCCGGATGTAGTAAAAGCACTTGCCGATTACAAAACTGATTCTGTATTCGTAAAGTCGGTAAATGACGCCCAAAAACAAGCGAATGAAAGTCAGAGCGATTTTATCACACTGTTTGTCAAAACCTATAAGAAGAATGCTCCGGGGTCGAACCTGGCACATCTTTTCGCAACACAGAAGCTCAAGGGCAGAATAACCCCGACAAGTACAGACAGCGAGGTAGAGAAAGTACTGCGTGAAGAAGTAGACGCGGCTGTAGACAATTCATTCCTGGTTCTACGCGCCCGTATCGACCGTTTCGGTGTCGTACAGCCAAACATTCAAAAAGTTGAAGGACAATCGGGACGTATCATGGTAGAGCTTCCTGGTATAAAAGAGCCGGAGCGCGTGCGCAAGCTCCTTCAAGGAAGCGCAAGCCTTGAGTTCTGGGAGACATACGATGCAGACGTCATCTATCCTTATCTCAATCAGTTGAATACCGCTCTTCGTAATGGTTCTGTTGTCGAGGAGGACGATAACGACTCCACAACAAACAACGACACGATAGCGGCTCAAGAAGTCGCCGAAGAGAAGGCAGACACAGCAAAAGCCCAGAAGGAAGAAGAAAACATATTGTCACAGGTATCGTCTAACGAGAAGAAGGCAAGCAAGAAGGTTGGCGACGAACAATTGGCAAAGGCCAAGGCGGAAAACCCATTGCTTGCAATCCTCCAAATGACCAGGGGCAATAGCGGATGCGCTGTCGGTTACGCCCTCTCAGCAGATACTGCCGAAATCGATTCATTGATTTCAGGAGAACTCGCAAAACAAATACTCCCTACCGACCTCTCACTCAAATGGGGCGTTAAGGCGGAAGACAAAGCTGGCAAGGTGTTCACACTCTACGCCATCCGCAAGACAGGCCAGAACGGACGCGCCCCAATCGAAGGCGATGTCGTAACAGAGTCGAAGGACGAGTTCGACCAGAACAACCGCCCTTGCGTTACTATGAAAATGAACTCTGAAGGAGCGCGCAAATGGGCAGCCCTTACAGAAAGGAACGTGAACCACTGTATCGCCATAGTACTCGACGGTGTCGTATACAGCGCGCCAAACGTACAGAACAAAATTGATGGCGGAAGCACACAAATCACCGGAAACTTCACGACAAGCGATACTAAAGACCTCGCAAACGTCCTCCAGTCGGGTAAGATGCCTGCGCCTATCCAGATTGTACAAGAAGACATCGTTGGTCCTTCACTCGGACAAGAGTCAATCAACGCCGGCTTCATCTCATTCATAATCGCATTCATCATACTGATGGCATACATGTGCATTATGTATGGTTTCAGAGCGGGTATGGTTGCCAACTGCGCCCTCTTGCTCAACTTCTTCTTCACCCTCGGAATACTTACGTCACTACAAGCCGCACTTACGATGTCGGGTATAGCCGGTATGGTGCTGACGCTTGGTATGGCGGTCGACGCGAACGTGCTCATATATGAACGCACGAAGGAAGAGCTGAAGGCGGGCAAAAACTTAAAGAACGCTGTTGCGGCCGGATATAGCAACGCTTTCTCCGCTATTTTCGACTCCAACCTCACATCAATCATAACGGGCGTGATCCTCTTCTACTTCGGTACAGGACCTATCAAGGGATTCGCAACAACACTGATTATCGGTATCGTATGCTCATTCTTTACCGCGGTTTGGTTGACCCGTATATGCTACGAACACTTCCTCAACCGTGACAAGTGGACAGATCTCACATTCACGACAAAGATTTCAAAGAACTTGATGCAAGGAACGAAGTACAACTTCATGGGATACCACAAGAAGTCGTTCACCATATTCGGCATCCTCATCCTTGTCAGTATCTGCTCTTTGGCAATCCGTGGCCTCAGCCGCTCGATCGACTTCACTGGCGGTCGCAACTACAAGGTTGAGTTCGTAAGAGAAGCTTCACCGGAAAGCGTACAGAAAGTACTTTCCGACAAGTTCCAGGCAAAGGCGTCAGAAACAGATGAAGACGCAAGCAAGGTAACGACCCAGGTGATCTCTATCGGAACAGACAACAAGACCGTCCGTATATCCACGAACTACAGAATCAACGACAACGGACCAAAAGTTGATGCCGAAATCGAAAAGGTCATCTACGAAACCCTGACAGAAAACGGCATGATCGACAAGTCAGTCACACTCGAACAGTTCATCGACCGCGACGACCGCGCAGGAGGCTCTATCATCAGTTCACAGAAAGTGGGACCTTCCATAGCGGAAGACATTACCTACGGGGCTATATGGTCTGTCATCTTAGCCTTGATAGCCATATTCCTTTATATCTTGGTACGATTCAGAAACGTTGCCTTCTCAATAGGCTCAGTAGTGGCCCTTGCTGTCGACACGATACTCATCATGGGAGTCTACTCGCTCTGTTACGGATGGATAGGATTCTCGCTCGAAATCGACCAGACGTTCATCGGAGCCATCCTTACGGTAATCGGTTACTCTATTAATGACAAGGTGGTCATCTTCGACCGTATACGTGAAGAGTTGAGGCTCTACCCGAATCGCGACAGACAAACCCTGTTCAACCAGTCATTGAACGTAACACTCTCCCGAACCATCAATACATCATTCAGTACACTCATCGTGCTGCTCTGTATATTTATCTTCGGAGGCGACAGCATACGAAGCTTCTCGTTCGCAATGATTCTCGGTGTGATCTTCGGAACATGCTCATCACTCTTCATCGCTGCTCCTACCGCCTACCTCGTTCTTGGTCACAGAATCAAAGAACAAACAAACGATGATGAAACAGCGACAGTCGCAGTACAGAAATAAACAATAATACAAACCCGGAAAAGAGGATGCTTCAACTACGAACATCCTCTTTTTACTTAAACAACACAACTATGATAAAAGTAGCAATTGTCGGATACGGCAATATTGGCAAATACGCGCTTGAGGCACTTGAGGCGGCTCCCGACATGGAGTGTGCCGGCATCGTACGCAGAAAGGCAGACGAGCCAGAGATCAACGGGTACAAGGTAGTAACCGACATAAAGGAGCTTGGCAAAGTCGATGTGGCGATCCTTGCGACACCAACTCGCAAAGTAGAAGAGAAAGCCAAGGAAATACTCGCCCTTGGAATAAACACGGTGGACAGTTTCGACATCCATACTCAAATTGTCGACTTACGCAGGACTCTTGACGCAGAGGCAAAGAAGCATGGGGCGGTAAGCATAATCAGCGCTGGATGGGACCCGGGAAGCGACTCCATCGTCCGCACACTCATGGAGAGTCTTGCGCCTAAAGGCATAAGCTATACAAATTTCGGACCGGGCCGTTCCATGGGACACTCAGTGGCAGTACGCGCCATTGACGGCGTACGCGACGCCCTCTCTATGACAATACCCGTAGGGACGGGCATACACCGCCGCATGGTTTACGTTGAGTTGGAAGACGGGGCGGACTTCAAAAAGGTTGAGGCCGCGATAAAAGCCGACGCATACTTCGTAAACGATGAAACCCACGTAATACAAGTTCCGCGTGTTGACGACTTAAACGATGTGGGACACGGCGTGAACCTCGTACGCAAGGGAGTTTCGGGAAAGACGCACAACCAACTCTTTGAGTTCGACATGAAGATCAACAATCCCGCACTCACAAGCCAGGTGCTTGTCAACGTAGCACGCGCTTCCCTCAAACAGAAACCAGGAGCCTACACCATGATTGAGATACCTGTGATCGACATGTTACCAGGAGACAAGGAAGACATAATACGCCACCTGGTATAGACACAAGACTATCTGACACACCTTATATATAATAAGGTGTAAATACAAAAAGAACCTGTATGCGGAGAGCCAGAACGAAGTTTATACTGGCTTCTTCGCATGCATTCTTTCTTGCAACCAGTAAGCCTGCGATATAAAGAAATATCCAAACACGGATTCCGCAGAGAGCGTTTCTCTCACATTTTTGAGGTAAAAACAACAAAACAACAAAAAAACAATGAAAAAATTTTGTCATTAACGATTTATACCTTATCTTTGCTGCGTATTATCGATAAATGAGTAATAACAAACTAAAATAAGAATTGCATATGAAAAAATTTTTACTTTCACTCGTCGCATTGATTGGATCTATTTCAGTTAATGCACAGAACAACCTCTACATTGAAGTCGGTGAATCTGACAATACTGCCAAGATTCCTGTATATATCTACATGACTAATGATACATCCATCGCAGGTATTCAAGCAAGCTATGCTCTTCCTGAAGGTCTTACGAAGGATAATTTCATATATAATGAAGACGATGAAGAATATGTAACACTAAGTGATCGTTGTCCAAAAGCGTTTACAAGGGGTAAGGTAGAAATGTTTACAGCATCTAAACCAAACGACTTGCTTATCAGTTTAACAGCAACAACAACAGGTCGTGTTATCGATGCAGGAAGCGGTTTGATTGGAACATTCTACTTTGATGGAAGTTCTCTTACAGACGGAACATTTACTGTAACCCAATATACTGCTACAATATTCCCAGGTGCAACGGAACGTTATGATATTGACTCTCGTGATAGTGACGATGACGACTTGAAAGCCTCATTCACAATTCAGGATGGAAAGGTTACAGGTACATCTACAGCCATCAACGAAATCAACGCCAACGGAGATGCAGCCAAAGGCATTTACAACATCGCCGGTCAACGTTTGAACACACTTCAGAAAGGTCTGAACATTGTTGACGGTAAGAAGGTTTACATAAAATAATATTTGTCGGCTAATGGCATAAAAGTCCGGAGCAACAGAGCTTCGGACTTTTTTATT
>CAZHZH010000007.1:0-6420 GCA_964537205.1 uncultured Bacteroidaceae bacterium | reverse complement strand
GATATAAAACAGACAAGCGTAAACGCTCAACCATTCATATCTACCATGCATTATTTATTCGTTTATAAGACGTTTTATTTTGCATCTTCAAAAAAAAGATGTATTTTTGCAAGTTAAGAATTACATGCGTTTATGGCAGAAGTAAACAAGGAGGAGTTCACCCTCCTTTCCAAAATAGAATACCCACAAGACCTAAGGAAACTGAGCGTAAATCAGTTACCACAACTTTGCAGTGAAATACGCCGTGATATCATTGAAGAGTTGTCAATAAACCCGGGCCACCTGGCGTCAAGCCTCGGAGCCGTAGAGATTATCGTCGCTTTACATTATGTATTCAATACCCCGTTCGACCGGCTGGTATGGGACGTGGGGCATCAAGCATACGCCCACAAGATTCTCACGGGCAGAAAAGAACGATTCAAGACAAACAGGAAGTTCCACGGCTTAAAGCCGTTCCCCTTCCCAACAGAAAGCGAATACGACACCTTCTGTTGCGGTCATGCGTCGAATTCCATCTCAGCCGCCTTGGGAATGGCAGTAGCCGCCAAACAGCAGGGAATTGACCGCAAGATAGTGGCCGTTATTGGCGACGGCGCAATGAGCGGGGGGTTGGCGTTCGAAGGACTGAATAACGTATCGAGCACACCGAACGACATGCTTATCATTTTGAACGACAACAACATGTCGATAGACAAGAGCGTTGGAGGCATGCGCCAGTATCTGCTTGACCTCACGACCAACAGCACATACAACCGTTTGAGATACAAGACCTCACTAAAGCTCTACGAATGGGGAATCCTGAACGACCAACGCAAGAAGGGACTTATACGATTCAACAACAGCATAAAGTCACTCCTCACAAGCCAGCAGAACATATTCGAAGGACTTGACATACGCTACTTTGGACCGGCAAACGGCCATAATGTCATTGAGATTGTAAGGATACTAAGGGCGATCAAGGACATGAAAGGTCCGAAGCTGCTGCATCTGCATACAATCAAAGGCAAAGGCTATCAGCCGGCAGAACAAAACGCCACAATTTGGCATGCCCCGGGAAAATTCGATTATGAGTCGGGAGAACGTTTGGACTGCGAGGACGACAAGCCACATCCGCCAAAATTCCAAGACGTGTTTGGCAACACACTGTTGGAACTGGCGCAGCAGAACGACAAGATCGTAGGAGTAACGCCTGCGATGCCTACAGGCTGTTCAATGAACATCATGATGAAAGCCATGCCGACCCGCACATTCGACGTAGGCATAGCAGAAGGACATGCCGTCACCTTCTCCGGCGGAATGGCAAAAGACGGACTGCTGCCGTTTTGCAACATCTACTCTTCATTCATGCAGCGCGCCTATGACAACATCATCCACGACGCGGCAATAATGAAACTCAACATGGTGCTTTGCCTTGACAGGGCGGGCATCGTAGGAGAAGACGGACCAACACACCACGGAGCGTTCGATTTGGCATACTTGCGGCCTATACCAAACCTGACAATCGCGTCACCTTACGACGAGCATGAACTCAGAAAACTCATGTACACGGCACAACTGCCGAACAAGGGAACATTCGTCATCAGGTATCCACGAGGCTGCGGCTCCATCATTGATTGGAAATGCCCGTTTGAGGAAATCCCTATAGGCAAAGGACGCAAGCTGAAAGACGGCAACGACCTGGCAATCCTGACCCTTGGTCCTATCGGCATCGAGGCAAGCAAAGCCATAATAATGGCGGAGATGCATGCGATGAACAACGGAAAGCCACTGAGCGTGGCGCACTATGACATGCGGTTCTTAAAGCCGCTCGATACAGGAATACTGAAAGAAGTATGCGAGAAATACAACTACATCATCACAGTTGAGGACGGAGTCCTTAATGGTGGCTTTGGAAGTGCCGTACTGGAATACATAAACGACAATGGATATAGCACAAAAGTGCATCGCATAGGCATCCCTGACGAATTTGTAGAGCATGGTTCTATTAAGGAACTGCGGAAGCTGATCGGCATGGACGCCGAAGCAATATGTAAAGCTATAGAAGAACAACAATGAAAATCGTTATCGCCGGCGCAGGGGCTGTAGGTACACATCTCGCCCGAATGCTTTCGAAAGAGAACCTTGATATCACCCTCATTGATGAGAGTGAAGACAAATTGTCCAAGCTCAATAACGAACTTGACATCATGACGCTTGTGAAATCTCCTACATCAATCAAGGGATTGCGACAGGCCGACGTGGAGAAGTCCGACCTCTTCATTGCCGTTACGCCAAATGAAAGCGAGAACCTCACGTGTTGCATGCTCGCAAAGCAACTCGGAGCAAAACGCACAGTAGCGCGCATAGACAACTACGAATATTTAGAAGAAAGCCACAAGAAAATATTTGAAAACTCAGGCATCAGCTCGCTAATCTATCCCGAATACTTGGCCGCGCAAGAAATAGCAGCATCCGTTGTACACAGTTGGATCAGGCAGGTATGGGAATTCGACGGTGACTTAGTAGTGTTGAGCGTCAAGATGCACGAAATAAATCCCAATGGAAAACAAAGGGATGACGACGATAAGAACATGCTGCTTGGCAAGTCGTTGAAAGAGATCGGCATGGATGGTCATAAATTCCACGTTGTAGCAATAAAGAGGGACAATGAAACCATCATACCAAGAGGAGACGAGAAAATATTCTCGAACGACCTTGTCTTCTTCATGACCACACGCGACCAGATAACGAACATCCGTCATTTAGTTGGTAAAGACAACTACCCGCCCGTGAAGCACATAATGATTATCGGCGGAGGAAAGCTGGCCGTAAGGGCAGACTGGGCTATCCCCGACAATTACTCACTGAAAATAATAGAACCCGACATAGCGCGTTGTGAAGAACTTGGACGGCTTACCAAGAACCGGACAATGATAATAAACGGTGACGGCTATGACCTTGATTTGTTGAAAGACGAGGGATACCATCACATAGAAGGCTTCGTGGCATTGACCAATAATGATGAAAAGAACATCCTTGCCTGTGTGGCGGCGCGACGAAACGGGATTTGCAATACATACGCACAGGTGGAGAACCTTTCATACCTCGATATGGCAGAATCGCTTGATGTCGGCACAATCATCAACAAAAAGATGATGGCGGCGAGCCATATATACCAAATGCTTCTGAAGGCGGATGTCAACAATGTAAAGATGCTCACAGTCGCAGACGCGGATGTAGCAGAGTTTATTATCAAGGACAACTCACACGTTACTAAAAAGCCTGTCATGAACATCGGACTGCCAAGCGACGTGAATATTGGAGGAATGATTCGCGACGGCAAAGGATACTTGGTCTCTGGTCACACACAACTTAAAGCCGGCGACAAGGTTGTTGTGTTCTGTGCGAGCCAGACACTCAAAAAACTCGATAGATATTTTACACGTTAATTTAAGACACACCACACACAATGATAAACTGGCGGCAAATAGCGAAAGTACTTGGCATACTTCTTTTCATAGAGGCAGGCCAGCTGCTTATCACTCTTTGCATTGCAATATTCTATAAAGAGAGCGTCATACCCTATGTCCTGCCTATCATTTGCTCCCTGGCATTGGGAACGGCCGGAATTGTCATCGGATGGAACGCAGGCAGGAATCTCAGCCGTCGCGACGGTTATTTAATAGTATCACTCGTATGGATTGTGTTCTCTCTCATTGGAACCATGCCTTTCTTGCTGACAAACAGCGTACCAGACTTTGCCAGTGCGTTTTTCGAAACCATGTCGGGCTTCACTTCTACAGGAGCCACAACAATTGACAACATTGACATTCTGCCAAGGGGAATTATCTTTTGGCGAAGCATGACACAATGGATAGGCGGTATAGGAATCATATTCTTTACACTCGCCATATTACCAGCCTTCGGAGTAGGAGAAGTCAAGTTGTTCGCCGCAGAGTCAACAGGTCCGATGCACGACAAAATACATCCGCGTATAAGCGTGGCGGTAAAGTGGATTGGCTCCATCTACCTCGAACTCACTATAATATGCGCATTTTCACTATTTGCGTGTGGAATGAATGTCTTCGATGCGGTAAACATTGCAATGACGACCACAGGAACAGGGGGCTTCTCGCCACACTCCGCCTTCTTTCACGATCAATGGAACTCAGCGGCCATTGAGTATGTAACCATACTCTTCATGTTCCTTTCGGGTGTTAACTACACCTTATTATATTATACCATCATGAAAGGCAGAATCCGCAAGTTCTTTAAGAACTATGAGCTTCGGGTGTATCTGTTTCTGATTATCGTCACCACCCTCATCTGTACCATCGTACTTATGATACAGAACCAGGGCGGTGATATTGAACAGTCATTCCGTGAGTCACTGTTCACAACAGTTTCTTTACAGACCACAACAGGATTCGCCTCCTACGACTATACCATCTGGCCACAAGTCCTCATGCCTATACTTGTATTCCTCATGTTCGCCGGAGCATGTTCAGGGTCAACATCTGGAGGATTTAAGTGTATCCGCTGGGCCATTCTTTGGAAAGTCTTAAACAACGAGTTCAAGCGGATTATACATCCACGGTTGGTCGCGCCTGTAAAACTCAACAACGATGTCATTCCTACATCCGTCCAGAAGACGTTACTTGCGTTTGTGACACTCTTTTTCGGCTCACTATTCATCGGAACGTTCCTTCTGACAATCTTCGGAGTTGACAATAGTTACATAGAGATGAACGGACTTGATGTCGTACTAAAGAGAGACTATACAGAAGCCATAAGCCTCTCGCTCTCCTCACTCAGCAATGTAGGACCGGGGTTGGGATACTTCGGACCAGCCCACTCTTGGGCGGTTATAAGCCCCATCGCAAAAATAATATGTTCAATACTAATGCTAATAGGGCGTCTTGAAATATTCCCTATATTTGTAATCCTCACACGAAGTTTTTGGAAAAAAGAATAACAGACAGACAACAAATTAATAAACAACAATGGTATCAAAAGTTTACACAGCTACACTTCAGGGTTTGGAGGCCTTACCCGTAACAGTTGAAACAAACATTTCGAATAGCGCCCTTCCACATTTCTCTATTGTGGGATTGCCTGATAACGCCGTCAGAGAAAGCCAGGAGAGAGTACTTTCAGCGTTGACGACCAATGGCTACAGAATTGAAATGAAACAAGTCGTTGTGAACATGGCACCGGCCGACACAAAAAAAGAAGGTTCCGGATTCGATTTGCCAATCGCTATTGGCATGTTGATGTCAATGAACATTCTCGAAGCCGACAACATCGGCAAATATATGTTTGTAGGTGAATTAAGCTTAGATGGATCCATACAGCCTATTAAAGGAGCGCTGCCAATAGCGATAAAAGCGAGGAAAATGGGACTTGACGGATTGTTTGTCCCTGAAGAAAACGTAAAAGAAGCGGCAGTAGTCAACAAGTTGAAAGTATATGGCATACGACATTTCATGGATGTTGTAGACTACTTTTCAGGAACGAAGGACTTACAACCTACAATCATCAATACACGTGAGTTGTTCTACTCGCAACAAACCAAATTCGACTTTGATTTTGACGAGGTGAAAGGACAAGAAAACGTCAAACGGGCGTTCGAAGTAGCGGCGGCAGGAGGTCACAACATAATATTGGTAGGCAGTCCAGGCTGTGGAAAGTCAATGATGTCCAAACGCCTTCCATCCATACTTCCTCCACTTTCACTCGCAGAGAGTCTCGAAACCACACAAATACATAGCATTGCGGGAAAACTAAATAAAGCAACATCACTTATCACCCAACGTCCGTTCAGATCGCCACACCATACGGTTTCAGACGTAGCCTTGGTAGGTGGAGGAAGCAACTTCATGCCAGGCGAAATATGCCTTGCGCACAACGGAGTCCTTTTCCTCGATGAATTCACCGAATTTTCCAAGTCGGTCCTTGAAACCCTACGACAACCACTTGAAGACAGGCAAATCACCATTTCCAGGGCAAAATATAATATAACCATGCCATGTTCATTCATGCTCGTAGCGTCAATGAATCCATGCCCTTGCGGATACAAGCACCATCCGACCCATCCATGTGTTTGCACTCCGGCGCAAATACAACGATACCTTAATAAAATAAGCGGACCGCTGATGGACCGTATAGACATTCAAGTGGAAGTTGAGAGCGTACCTTTCAGCGACATGGCAAACGCGCCTAAAGGAGAATCAAGCGCAACCATACGCGAAAGGGTTATCAAGGCACGGAAAATACAAGAGGACAGATTCGCAAATGAGAAGGGCATACACTGCAACGCACAGATGACCACTGCCTTGCTAAATGAATATGCTCAATTGGACGCACAAAGCTCTGAACGGCTTCGCGACGCAATGAAGCGATTGAACCTTTCCGCTCGCGCCTATGACAGAATCTTAAAGG
>CAZHZH010000006.1:0-51409 GCA_964537205.1 uncultured Bacteroidaceae bacterium | reverse complement strand
GACGGCCGCAAGGTGGTGAAGATAGGTGTCAGCTTCAACAAGGACACGCGCACCATTGACGACTGGGTTATTGGTTAGTGGGTGATGGTTATTGGCTGATGGTTGGTGGTTGGTGGTGTGGTTGACACGCTTGAAACTCAGCGTAGAAAGTAATGCGTCAACTCTGAAACCGCAAGCTTGTATATCGTCTGGCAATTGCCCGACGATTGTACGGCAGTTGCCCAACGATTGTATGGCAATTGCCAAACAATGAGCGGATGGGCATTCTTGTTTTTCACTGATAGTCATCACTGAGTAATCTGAATACTCAGACTATACTTACTTAAACTTCTTGCTCAATGACTATATTCATGACTTCATATTAGCTTGCCGATCAGTTATAATGCCCTTCCCTCATCGTCCAGCCAAGGCTGGTCGATAAAACACAAATATATTACAGCTTAGAAGTATCGCTTCGCCCAATATATAATACCCGCCTCCGATGGAATTAAGTTGCATCAGTTCCGCTTCGCCGTCACGCCATTGGGCGGCCACTACCATGACATGGCATCACGACACAGCGAGACATGGGTTTTCGTGGTAAGAATGAGAATGGGCGAACAAGCTTATGGACGAACTGGGCGGACAGAGCAACCTATGTAACGATAATTGCTTCTCCAATAATGATTGTCAGCAGTAAAGTACAGACCATACGCACTACCAGAATCATCCGTGCTTAATGAGCTTGACCAATAGCAACCACATATATTACCATAGTTAAGTTGAGAACCAGAACGAAACCCTGCAGCAGGCAAAAAAATTGATTTTCCATTAGAACCCGTCACCTTGTATCCGTTTGTTCCTTCTAAAGTGATCCATTCCCACATACATTGGTTTATAAGTTCTTCCACTTCGCCTTTGGTTGGCATACGCCATGGAGAATCCAAATTTATTGTTGCAGCATCGTTTTCTGGATAAAGGACAGGAGTACTTGTAGCACTCGTATATTTAGTCCATACCCAACCGCGCATAGAATAATATTGATAAAACGGGGCTGAATGTGCATCATAGACACCCCAACTAGTACTGTCCACACGAGCCTTAGTCTCAGCCCATGCAAAGTCATATCCATACTCTTCAGGACTGGACGCACCGATATTGCACGTCGCCCACTTCACACTCAGTCCAAGGTCAACATACTCATACTTTGGACCATCTTTACCTAAAGCGTCGTCTTCATCGTCATCATCTGAGCCACACGACGTGCATACTCCCATCGACATTACGATAAAAGTCGCATAAACAATTGTCATTAAGTTCTTTACCATAATAATACTATTTTAGTTGTTCCTTATTTAATAAATGTTGCCAATAGTGCCGCAACTCACGCTCAATGTCGGGCATCTGAGTGTAGAATTAATCCTCTTTGGCAATCTTTGCCGCATCTAAATTACGCTTTGTCATAACGCAGATTGATAGATTTGTATGCATGGTTATCAATCCGCTTAAACGCAAAAGGCGTGATCACATCCTTATCGCGTTTAGCACGGGGCGACCTCGGAATGGAACCCCGGAAATCTATAAGTATGTTTCACGCCTGTGCGTGAACATTGCTATAGATTTACAAGGACTCCGATACGAAGCCACCTGTCACATATTATTTCCGTGCTTGTTATTCCATATAGAGTTTCCGAGGCTCTTGGCTAAACGCGAAATAATAGCGAATGCTTTGTTAATACAATATGTCTTGGATGTGCATGGTTCTTGTGAGCCTACATCCAAAGGCAAAGATAAATGTTTTTTTTCAAACAGAGGCATACGACTTCAAAAAAACAGCCAACTTTCCGTCTGTTTCATATTTTATTTTGCAGGATTGAATAGCGTAACAAAACTTCCTCAATGCAATTATACTCTCATGGCATCATTGTTTTTTTAATTGAGCGGTGGTCGGAGTGGAATACTCTGATTATTCTGATTGCTATGATCTATAATTCTTCACTTTTCCGAACTTCGCATTGCAAAAGTAAGTATTTTTTACTCAGAACCTCAAACATTTTACATACTGATTCTCTTAAACCCAAATCGGTCATTAGACAGTTACGCCCTAACAACTCTTTTTTTGCATCTATTCTTTTGTTTCTCGGTTACAATGGAATCACATTGCGCCCTCAAAACATAAAAACATCTGCTAAAAAAATTACTTGTTATCATCATAACGCTAATGACCGATTTGGGTTAAAAATATGGACGTGGGAGTGCCGTATGTGAATTATATTTCATATCTTTGCATCTTGTAACGGGACAACATTAAGCAAGACAACTATGAAAAGACTGGCATTATATACAATACTGTTTCTTTCTATCGGCTCCTTCTGTCGGGCTGACGGCATAAACGACGGCCAAGGTGACGAGCCGGAGCGGGTGAGACGTCATGAGTTGGGAGTGAACATCGGCTTCGCGGGATATATGACCAAGAGCTTCGAGCATTTCGTACATGACTGGAGCAGGAGTAACAACCTGCATAAGTCGAGCGACCCGTTGGGCAGGAACTACTTCGTGCTAAACGTGGAGTACAATTACCACTTCACCGACAAGCTCGGCATAGGATTGAGCGGCGGAATAGGCATCGACGGTGAGGACTATGAGGAAAGCATGGACGACAACGTTACGTATCCCGATGATTATGTGCGCGAGGAAGGCAGGTTCGGCAGCACCATGTGGTATGTGATACCCGAAATACGGTATACATGGTGGACCGACACCGACAACCTTATACGCTTTTACTCTGCCGGTGGAATCGGCATAGGACACATACACAACACCATCGATCCCGACCTGACCAACCGCCGCCAACTGTCAAAGGAGAAGGACAACGACTGGAAGGCCGCCTGGCAAATATCGCCATTAGGCGTGGAGTTCGGAGAGATAGGACGCTTCAACGTGTACGTCGAACTGGGCTACGGCTGCCAGGGCATTTTAAAGTTGGGACTGAAGAAACGCCTGTAGTCTCAGAACTCAAATCCGAGATTGATATAGAAATGCAGTTTGCTTGTCTTGCTGCTCCATCCGACATTGGCCCCGAGTGGTCCGATGATAGTCTTGATGTATGCGCCCGCCTGTAATCCCCACAAGGTGCTTCCCTTGTCGAACAAGTCGCCAAACTTTCCACCGCACCGCGCTACATCGACCATTGCCACTCCGTAGATGTTCTTCAGCACATTCTCCTGCGCCTTCAACTGCAGGGCGGCGAACTTGTTTCTTGTATATTCAATGTATCCCACACCGGCAAACGGCATTTGCTGAGTCACATAATGTCCGAACATGTTGCCTCCTATCACGTTGCCCAACACTCGTGGCACTTCGTCGCCAAACAGGAGGCGTCCGTAAGCCATCGGCTGGATAGTCAGGCGGTTGTTCACAGGTATTGACACACGAAACATCGCATCGGCAATGGAGAACGTTCCATCGGAAGTGTACTTGAACAAATTGTCGGTGTAATAGCCGAAACCTCCACGGAAACGTATTCCCTTAGTCGGGAAATACCAATCATCCTCCGCATTATAGTTCACGCTGGCATGGTAGCTGAAATAATCTCCGTTCTCAGGTTCCTTAAGGTTGCCATCCTCCAGCGTATTGATTCCCGTAAGCAAATCATTATAGTGGCAAGCCTCCCACTTGCCCGACAGGCGGAAGTTGAAATTGCGTATGTTGAAGTCCATGACAGTCAGTTCCACTATGTGGTAGTTGAACGTGGCATTATACTTGCGGCTGCCCTCGTCATACACGTTGATGTCGTTGTAATCATACTCATACGAAAGGCGCAGTTTGGATATTCCTATAGGATGGAGCACCACCTCGCCCCTTGCCTTGATTCGTTTTCCGAGATGCAGCGTAACGTCCACACTTGTCGGCACCTTGGTGTGGATTGGCAATTCGCCGTTGACTTGCAGGGCCGCCATCTCCTCC
The DNA here is from genome assembly GCA_964537205.1 of uncultured Bacteroidaceae bacterium. Lineage (GTDB taxonomy): Bacteria > Bacteroidota > Bacteroidia > Bacteroidales > Bacteroidaceae > Colivivens. Next base: position 47,464 of record CAZHZH010000006.1, on the reverse strand, counting down.
GTATCGAACCGCGCGCCGAGATACACTTGCGCAGTTTTCTTTCCGCTGACATCAAACACAAGTTCGTTCCCGTCGTCTGTTTCCACGATATTGTAAGTGATTTCATCATAGAACAGATCCATACGCATAGAAGTGGCGATCTCCTCGATATCGTATTTTGAGACGCTGTCAGCCTTGGTGAGTTGGAACTTATAGCGAATAAAGCGTTCGTCGCGTTCCGACATATTATTGAACGTGAACTTGCTGAAATACATCTTTTCACTCATCGACTCAGGAACTTGATGGGCGACAGGCGTTACTGTATAGTCATCAGCAAGTCCCAGCTTATGTTTTAGCGCAATCAGTTCATCCCAATGCTTCATCGCCTCTTCCTCGCCTCGGCGAATCAGCGTGTCGATGGCTTCCGGAGTAAAACTGGCGGCACTGTACGGCTTAGGATTGACGCGCACCAGTATGTCGGTCAACGCGGTGTTTTCCTCATACTTGTTCAGACAGTTCACGTCTATGATTTGTCCGACTATCGACATCGTGCCGCTCAGGTCGTCGGCGGTCTTAGGAGGACTTTGCACCGTAGACCCGATAATGTAGTCGGCACCCAGCTCCTTGGCGAGGTCGGCAGGATAGTTGTTCCGCAATCCTCCGTCGACCAGTACCATATCACCCTTGCGTATAGGAGCGAACACCCCCGGGATGGACATACTGCACCGCATAGCGTCAGCCAGTACTCCGCTATGGAAGTCATACTCCTCGTTGGTCACAATATCAGTGGCGGCACAGGCGAACACGCGTGGCAGCGAATTGAAATCGAGCGAGTCCTTGTACCCTACGGTCAGAGAGCTGAAGAGCGTGGCAAGATTCTTGCCCTTGATGATGCCCGACGAGTTCAACTTGTCGGCCTTTTTGCCGTTAAACGTAAGTCCGCGGCTTAGAAAATATGTATTGGACTTCTCCCTCACCTCCAAGCTCTGGTTGTCCAGGTTCTCATTGTCCGACAAGACGAAAGTCCAATCCTGCTCTCTTACCATAGAGTCCAATTGCTGCGGTGTATAACCGATGCTATACAACCCTCCGACAATGCTGCCCATTGACGTACCAGTGACAATGTCGACAGGGATGCCGGCCTTTTCGATGACCTTAAGCACACCAATATGCGCCATACCCTTCGCGCCGCCGCCCGACAGTACAACGGCGACTTTCTTCTTACGCGCCACCTGCGCGTCAGCAGTGTAGCAAGCAGCAAAGAATACGCAAACAAGCGCACAAAGCCAATTTGTCAGTTTCGAATTACAACGGATAGTCATAGGAATAAATACTATTTTCGCAAGTCGGTGCCCCACATCATCTTCTGACGAAGGGTCGAGAAGTATGAATGTTTCGGGTGAGCTATAACCTTCACTTTGTATGAGGCCTTGCGGATATGAAGATGAATATTATCGTGGTAGCTGTTGCTCCGTCCGTCGAGCGACACAAGGAAGTTGCCGCTCCGGCTCTCGACGCACAGGTCGATGACCGAACCGTCATCAACGATGATAGGGCGCATGTTCAGGCTGTGCGGAGCCACGGCTGTAAGCGATATGGCATCAAGATGCGGAGCTATGATTGGGCCGCCGACACTGAGAGAATACGCAGTCGAACCCGTAGGCGTGCCTATGATAAGTCCGTCAGCCTGGTACGTCGTAAGATATTCCCCGTTGATTGAAGTGTGAATCGATATCATAGCCGAAATGTCGTGTTTCAATATCGCAATCTCATTCAAGGCGCACGGGTTGCCACGCAATTCCAAGTCATCGCACGAAAGTTCAATGACACTATGGTTCTCAACCTTGTATTTTCCATCGTAAAGGTCGCGTACCAACGACTCCAGCTCATCAGGGGAAAAGTTGGCGAGAAAGCCCAAACGGCCAGTATTAACCCCGACAATTGGAATCTCATGTTTCCCGATCTTGCTGACCGCATCGAGGAACGTGCCGTCTCCACCAAGGCAGATAGCCACATCAGCGTCAATCTCGTCATCATCGTCCAGGGTAGTGCACTGCGGCATATCGATTTGCTGATGAGTACGGAGGAATTCAGCGAATGAGCGCGGAATCAGCACCTCCACGTCCATTTGTGACACCAAGGCGAAGAACTTCTGTACAGCCATCGACTTCTTCTCCTGATAGGTGTTTCCGAATAACGCTATCTTAAATCTATCATCATCTCTTCTCATACGTCAATTCTACTTTTTTATATAAAATAATCCTAACATGTATGTTTACCTCGTTTTTTTTACTTACATTTGCGTGCAAATATACGAAATAAAACGTAAAGTTCAGTTAGTAAGGTTTATTAAAAATGACAAATCTTAGTGTAAATATCAACAAGGTGGGCACAATCAGGAACGCAAGAGGGGGGAACAACCCTGACATACTGAAAGTGGCAGCCGATTGTGAGTCGTTCGGCGCAGACGGAATTACCGTACATCCGAGACCAGACGAGCGTCACATAAAGTATCAGGACGTAAGAGACCTCAAACCAATTCTAAAGACAGAATTCAATATAGAAGGATATCCGCAGAAGAGTTTCATGGAGCTTGTTAAGGCAGTATGCCCTACGCAGGTGACACTTGTGCCAGACTCCCCCGACCAGATCACGTCGAACCACGGTTGGGACACAAAGACGAACTTCGACTTCCTGACCGACATCGTCACCCAGCTGCAAGAAAGAGGAATCCGCGCTTCAATTTTCGTGGACGCCAATCCCAAAATGGTTGAGTATGCCGCCAAAATCGGTGCCGACCGTGTGGAACTCTACACCGAGCCATACGCGTCGAACTACCCGAAAGACCCCGAAGCCGCAATCAAGCCATTCATTGAGGCGGCACACGCCGCCCACAACTGTGGACTGGGACTCAACGCGGGGCATGACCTAAGCCTCGTGAACCTGGGTTATTTCATACAGCGGATACCGTTCACCGATGAGGTAAGCATAGGGCATGCGCTCATCTGCGACGCACTATATTTAGGATTGAAAGAAACTATCAAACAATACAAAGCACTATGCAAGAATTAAGTATCCTTGAGTTGGCGAAGCAGGGTGGATGGATTATGATCGTCCTCGCCGTCCTGTCTGTCATCGCAGTCTATATCTTCACCGACAGGTTCATGGCAATACGCAAGGCCGGCAAGACCGACAAGTTGTTTATGGACCGTATACGCGACTATATAAAGAACAACGACATACGCAGTGCGATAAATTACTGCCGTGTGACCAATACCACCACATCACGCATCATCGAACGAGGTATCAGCCGTATCGGCAGGCCCGCACCTGAGATACAAGCCGCTATCGAGAATACAGGAAACCTTGAGGTGGCCCAATTGGAAAAACGACTGCCGGTATTGGCGACAATCGCAGGCGGAGCCCCGATGATAGGGTTTCTCGGAACTGTAATAGGTATGGTCGAGGCATTCTGGCAAATGTCGAACGCCGGTGGCAACCTCGACATCAGCATGTTGTCAAGTGGTATATACCAGGCAATGGTAACGACGGTAGGAGGACTGATTGTCGGCATCGTGGCCTTGTTCGCCTATAACTACCTTGTGGCGAAAATCGACGGAGTAGTCAACGAGATTGAAAGTGAGTCGCTCTCTTTCATGGACTTAATGAACGAATAGGAACATGGCATTAAAGCGAAGAACAAAAATATCACCTACGTTCTCAATGTCGTCAATGACCGACATCATATTCCTGCTTTTGATTTTCTTCATGATCACAAGCACGATGGTCGCGCCCAGCGCAATCAAGGTGCTGCTGCCGGAAAGCAAGAAGCAAACAACCGTCAAGGCAGTGTCGCATGTGGTAATCGACAAGGATCTGAACCTGTATGTCGGCATCGGACATGAGAAGGAACAACCCGTCACGCTTGAAGAACTGCCCAAGGTGATAGGACAGGCGACGAACGACTCGACCGAAATGTTCGTGTCGCTTTACGCTGACGAGACCGTCCCTTATAAGAATATAGTAGAAGTATTGAACATAGCGAACGAGAACCATTTCAAGATGGTACTCGCCACACGCCCGCCTGAGAAATGACCCCTGACAGCCAACGCAGAATCATATCGACCATAGTCACCATCATAGTACACGTCTTCGTACTCATATTGATGATGGTGCTGACCCTCAAGATCGCCGACAAAGACGAGCGGCTTGAGGACGGAGTGCCCGTCATGCTTGGCAATGCGGAAGACGGAGCAGGAATGGACACAGAAGGCTTACCCGACGAGGAAGAGGCCGTCGAACAAGCCGACGACGCTGCGGCAGAATCAGAGCAACAGGCGGAGCCTGCGCCCGAAACGCCTTCACCTCCATCCAAAGCGGAAGAGGCACCGTCGATAACTCAAAACCAAGAGAAAACAATTGCGGCGGAGGAAGCCAAAAAGAAGAAGGAAGCGGAACTACGTAAGAAAGCCGCAGAGGAAAACGCGCGCAAACGAGCACAAGAGGAAGCTGAAAGGAAGGCGGCGGAAGAGGCAGCACGTAAAAAGGCAAACGAGGAAGCCAGGAAGAAGGCCGCTGAGGAAGAGGCAAAGAAGAAAGCCGAGGCAGAAGCCAAGAGGAAAGCCGAAGAGGAGGCAAAGCGCAAGGCGGCGGAAGAAGCCCAAAAGAAAAAAGCCGCAATCAACAGCAGAGTCGGAGGAGCGTTCGGAAACAATAAAGGCACAGGGAGCGGCTATACAACGGGCGAGGGCAATCAAGGCAGTCCTACAGGAAACAGCAATACCGGAGCCGTTAACGGTACAGGAGGCACTGGCAGCGGAGTAACGTCGATAGCGGGCAGGAACGCGCACATACCTGGTTTCACAAATCCCTACCCGACTTCTGGTACAATAGTAATCTCAATAATAGTCAACGGCTCGGGGAAAGTCATAAGCGCAACCGTCAAAAGCAATAACACAGGGGAGTCGCAATTAGGCGTCCTGGCAAAAAACGCCGCCCTAAAAGCCACATTCGCACAAGGCAAAGACAATGAGACTGGAACTATAACTTATCATTTGAAACCTGCCAAATCTGCAGAGTGACCCTTCCTAAACGCCACCCATAAACAAACGCCACAATAAAAGTGGAATTTCCTTATGTACAATACACTATGGAAACTCCACTTTATTTTCAAGAGGGAATATTACTTCAGTTTTGCAAGTACATTCTTAATTCTCGCCATAGCCTCCTTGATGTTCTCGTCACTTGTGGCATAGCTCATGCGGAAGCATTCAGGACTGCCAAACGCGTCACCACCAACTGTAGCCACATGCCCCACTTCGAGCAGATACATTGCGAAGTCAGTTGAGTTGTTGATAGTCCTTTCGCCATCCGACTTTCCGAAGAAAGAAGAACATTTAGGGAATAAGTAGAATGCACCCTCCGGATCGTTTACTTCAAGTCCTGGAATTTCTTTTGCGAGGCTGTAGATAAGATTCTTCCTGCGTTCGAAAGCCAGGCGCATATCCTCAACACATTGTTGGTCGCCAGTGTAAGCCGCCTCTGCGGCCTTCTGGCTGATACTGCAAGGACCACTCGTGTATTGTCCCTGAAGTTTGTTCACACCCTTTACAATCCATTCGGGAGCGGCAATGAACCCTATACGCCAACCTGTCATAGCATAAGCCTTGCTTACTCCGTTAACAATAACAACACGGTCCTTGATATCAGGGAACGAAGCGATCGAAGCATGTTTGCCCACATAGTTGATATGCTCATATATCTCATCGGATATCACGATGACTTGCTCGTGCTTGACAAGCACGTCCTTCAAACCCTCCAGTTCTTTCTTACTGTATACGGCACCAGTAGGATTACTTGGCGTACAAAGTATCACAGCCTTGGTCTTAGGTGTGATCGCCGCCTCCAACTGCTCAGGAGTAATCTTGAAGTTCTGCTCAATCTTCGCCTCAACAAATACAGGTGTGCCTTCCGCCAGAAGGACCATCTGAGGATAGCTTACCCAATATGGAGCAGGCACAATAACCTCGTCGCCAGCTCCCACGATAGCCATGATGACATTGCAAACCGACTGTTTGGCGCCATTCGAGCAAAGGATTTGTGAAGGGCTGTAGTCCAAGCCGTTCTCGTTCTTGAGCTTGTTCACTATAGCCTGTTTCAACGCAGGGTAACCTGGGACAGGGCTGTAATAGGTATAGTTTTCGTCTATCGCCTTCTTTGCAGCCTCCTTGATATGGTCAGGAGTATGGAAATCGGGTTCGCCCACACTCATGTTAATTACATCGACACCTTGTGCCTTTAGTTCACTACTTCTCTGCGACATAGCAAGTGTCGCTGACGGTTGAAGTCGTTGAAGCCTTTCTGCTAATTCCATGTTATTTGATATTTAAAAATTATTGTTGTATTCAATGATATTATTTGATGTGCAGCAAATGTCCCATGCGCTCCTTCTTTGTCTTCAGATAGTATTTGTTGTATTCATTAGGCACAATCTCTATCGGGACATTTTCCACAACATCGATTCCGTAAGCTTCAAGTCCGACACGCTTCACAGGGTTGTTGGTTATCAGGCGGACCTTGCCTACTCCCAAGTCGCGAAGTATTTGAGCGCCGACTCCATAGTCGCGCAGATCAGGATCAAAGCCCAAATGTATGTTGGCATCCACAGTGTCATATCCTTGCTCCTGCAGTTTGTACGCGGCGATCTTGTTCATCAGTCCGATTCCGCGTCCCTCCTGGAGCAGGTACACTACGCATCCTCGGCCTTCCTTCTCAATCATCTGCATAGACTTGTGCAGTTGTTCGCCACAGTCACAACGCTTGCTTCCGAAAATATCACCTGTCGCACACGACGAGTGCATTCTCACAAGTACCGGATCCTGCCTGGTCCAAGTACCCTTAATGAGAGCCACATGTTCCAGTCCGTTGCTCTTTTGGCGGAACGGGATGATGCGGAAGTGCCCATAGTCGGTAGGCAGGTCGGCCTCCACGCCTTGTTCGACAAGCGATTCACGTTGCAGGCGGTATGCGATAAGATCTTTTATCTGTATCAGTTTCATGTCGAACAGCTTGGCCTTTTCAATCAGTTGGGGCATACGGGCCATCGTACCGTCGGGATTGAGTATCTCTATCAACGCGGCGGCGGGATTCAGTCCCGCAAGGCGTGCCAAATCAATTGCCGCCTCAGTATGTCCTGCACGGCGCAGCACTCCATTGTCTTGCGCATAAAGAGGATTTATATGTCCGGGGCGACCAAAAGTATCAGGTTTCGACATTGGGTCGGCCAATGCCTTTATGGTAGCGGCACGGTCAGCGGCAGACACTCCGGTGGTGCATCCCTCCAGCTTGTCGACCGTCACTGTGAACGGTGTGCCCAACATTGACGTATTGTTATCAACCTGATGCGGCAGTCCCAATTCCCTTGCACGTGAAATGGTGATCGGCGCGCAGAGTACCCCGCGTCCCTCACGCAACATGAAATTCACCTTTTCAGGCGTAATCATTTCAGCAGGAGTGATGAAATCACCCTCGTTCTCTCGATCCTCATCGTCTACGACAATGACGAACTTTCCGTTTCTAAAGTCGTTTATCGCTTCTTCAACTGTACTGAATTCAATTTCACCCATTATATTTACAGATTCTTTTGATTTATAACTTCAATTATTTGTTTGCACGAGTCCGTTGTGGCCTTCAAATCCTTGCGGAGGCGGTTGTAGTGTCGTGGTTCCTTACTGATAACCGGTATTTTATTTAAATAGAAAAACACGTTGCGCACATTTGAGTTGGAAAGTTCCTCGACACAAGCCTCTGTCTCATCACATATCCAAATCAAGCGATCGTCGACCTTATTCCTTATTATATATATAAGGAGTTGGTGAGGCAGCATGTGCCTTATCGTCTTGCGATAGTCGCGGCAGGCGTTCTCCAATGCGGCAAGCCGCACAGACAGTTCGCGGTAGTCAGGGTCGTGTATGATCACTTCCTTCTTGTAGAGGTTGCGTTTTGTGCGAATACCCAGCAGTTTGCGGAAGAACATCCTGTAAGCGTCGATGTTGAATACCACCGAGTCGTTGTTTGACTTGATCGTGAGGAAGGCCGCCAATGGTGCCAATATGAACATGCTCGCCCACGACCCCAGCCATACAGGCAAGCTGCCCGAAAGCGCCATGTTGGTCGCCCCTGTATTAATAATATAGTATATGATGAATATAACGACAGCAATCACAACCGGCGCGCCCAAACCTCCCTTGCGGATGATCGCACCCAAAGGCGCCCCAATAAAGAAGAACAACAGGCAAGTAAGCGCCATCGTTATTTTCTGCCAATACTGAATCCAGTGCTTGCGTATGCTCTTGTCCTGACCGGCTATCCAGTCCGCCGCATAGACGTTCAAGTTCATCTGCACTTGCTGTATCCTACTTATCGCCCCTCTGACAATGGTCTGCTGTTCATTAACACCCGCCTTGGCAAACAGCGTGTCTACATTCGGAGTCTCCATCTTTGCCAGCTTCGCCCTGTACTTCATGAGTTCGACAGAATCCTGAACCAGGCTCAACGGATGGTTCAGATACAATGGTCCGTTCATCATGTCGTTGTATACGGCATGTGCCATACTGTCGACCTGAACTTGCATTGAATCAATATCATGCACCAGCTTGTTCATGTTCTTGGTCTTTGCGTTGCTTGAGCCGCTGTCGGCATCCTCCATGTTCAAGTTCATATCGAAATCGATAAGGAAATGCTTCTCTACAAAAGTCTCGCGCCGGTAAGGTGAATATTGGGTTTTCAACATGCCGCCGGGCAGATTTTCAAACTGCTCTCCACTATACAAATGAAGCAAGAGATAGCGTTTGTCGGCACTCGCCTCAAGCTTGGCAGAGTCCGACAATATGATATGCGCATCCTGAATGCCGTCGCGCAGATTGTAAATTATGACATCATAGAGCATGCCTGTCTTAGTGTCTTTCGTTCTGACATAGAGATTGATGCCATCGATGCCGTCATAGAACGCCCCCTCGGGTATGTCGAGTTCAGGCGACTTCTTCATCATTGATATGCGATATTGAATGAGCTTAGCCTCCGCGCGCGGACCTATCACATTTTGAAAATACAATGAGACCAACGATACTAAAACTATGAAGAAAGCGATGGGCATCATGGTTCTGACCAGGCTTATGCCAGCCGCTTTTATGGCAAGGAGTTCAAGTCGTTCGCCCAGATTTCCAAACGAAATCAACGAAGCGAGCAACACTGCGAGCGGCAAGGCCAACGGGACAAGAGATTCCGCGGCGTAGAAAAAGAACTTGGCTATTACGTCCACACCAAGTCCCTTGCCTACCAGCTCGTCCACATACTTCCACAGGAACTGCATCATAACGGCAAACAAACTGATGCAGAATGTACCCGCAAACAGTGTCAGGAAGTTTTTAAGGACATATTCATCCAGTCTCTTTATAATACGCATTATTCTCTGTGGAAATTAATGTATACAATGCAGATGCAAAGTTACGAAAAAAACAGGTATCGCCTGCATTCTCCATATATAATTAAGAGTTTTTTCTTCTCCACGGGCATATATATTAATTTTATTACTTAACTTTGTACATCAAATAATTACAGCAATGGCGCTTAATTACATTTGGATTGCATTCTTTCTAATCGCTTTCATCGTGTCGCTCATCAAACTTGTTTTTATGGGCGATGTTGACATATTCTCAAACCTTGTGAACTCAACATTCGAATCGGCGAAGACCGGATTCGAAATATCCATCGGACTGACAGGAGTATTGTCGCTATGGATGGGCATTATGAAGATAGGAGAGCGTGGAGGGTTGATCAACCTATTCGCCCGCCTTGCTTCTCCTATATTGACAAAGATATTCCCCGACATACCCAAAGGCCATCCAGTGATGGGGACCATGGTGATGAACATATCCGCAAATATTTTGGGACTTGATAATGCGGCAACACCAATGGGACTGAAGGCAATGGAGCAGCTGCAGGAGATAAACCCGAAGAAGGACACGGCATCCAACCCGATGATTATGTTCTTGGTTCTCAACACATCGGGACTCACATTGATTCCTGTAAGCGTCCTTGTGTTCCGCACCCAACTCGGTGCGGCTCAACCTACCGACGTATTTATTCCGATATTGATAGCCACATTTTTCAGTACATTAGTCGGACTGATAGTGACATGCGCAGTCCAAAGAATCAATATTTTCAATAAGACCATGCTGTTGTTCCTTGGTTCGATGTGCATACTTGTCGCGGCAGTTATATTAGGCTTTTCCAGCCTGCCCACCGATACGATGAACACGGTGTCTACATTGGCGGCCAACCTGATACTCTTCTCTATCATCATCATCTTCATACTCTCAGGAGTAGTAAAGAGAATCAACGTGTACGACGCATTTATAGAAGGAGCCAAAGACGGATTCATGACCGCAGTGAAAATCATACCATACTTAATCGCCATCCTCGTCGGAGTCGCCGTTTTCAGGGTAAGCGGCGCAATGGATTTCATTACAGACGGCATAGCATGGGTTGCCGGCAGTCTTGGACTCGACACTGATTTCGTGGCCGCCCTGCCAACTGCACTAATGAAACCTCTCAGCGGCAGTGGAGCCCGCGGACTAATGGTCGACACAATGACCACATACGGAGCGGACTCATTTGTTGGCAGGCTCTCATGTGTGTTCCAGGGCAGTACCGACACCACATTCTATATCTTGGCAGTATATTTTGGAAGCGTGGCAATACGCAAGACACGCCATGCGGTAGCATGCGGATTGCTGGCGGATCTTGGAGGCATTATCGCAGCGATTTTCATAAGTTACCTATTCTTCCATTAAGTTTTTTCAAAAAAAATACGCACCTTGCATTGTCAGCCAAAAATTATTTGCTACCTTTGCATCCGCAAACAAAAGAAGGATGGCGAGATAGCTCAGTTGGTTAGAGCGTCGGATTCATAATCCGGAGGTCGTGGGATCATACCCCACTCTCGCTACACACTGGTTAAAGGAGTTGTAACAGCTGTCGCAATTCCTTTTTTGTTTGCCTATGTACCATGACCCCACAAACAAGGACGCACATTTATAAAAAACAAGGAATGGAACCTTTCACAGCACCATTCCCAGTCTATCTTGCTCGATTAGATAAAATCAATATTCATCCTCGTCCCATAAGAAGTCTTCCTTAGATGGATAATCCGGCCATATTTCCTCGATACTTTCGTACACATCACCCTCGTCTTCGATTTCCTGTAAATTCTCAAGCACCTCAAGTGGCGCGCCCGAACGAGTTGCATAATCGATAAGTTCTTCTTTTGTCGCAGGCCATGGAGCATCCTCCAAATTAGTCGCTAATTCCAATGTCCAATACATAGGCTAGTCTCCTTTATTAGTTACTCTATTAATATTTAATAAATTATGAGATTAAACAAATCGGTTTTCTTCCTCACATGCCATCTCTGCTTATCTCCTTTTGGAGGCGCAAAATTACAATAAAAAATTATATTGACAATCAAGAACATCATTTTTTTTATTAGCACATTGTATTTTTAATATTTGTATAGACTTTAATCTAATATCATACGCCGTAGCACAGATTTGTAACATCTTCATCGTCAATTTGTAACATCCACGTAACAATGTCACCCTACCTTTGCCGTCGAGAAAAGAAATGAATTATGGATAAAGAAAGAGCACACAGGATTCAAGCTGTTTACGATGTTTTCCGCATCGTGATACTCGCTGCGGCGCTTGTCGTATTATTGATCGTTTGTAAATAGTTCGAATAGTTATGAGAAAGACTAAATGGTTTAAGAGAATAGAGACTTGTACGGCAGCCTTATGCGTCGCGGGGTTGTGTCAGGCTGTTGAAATAACAGGTGTCGTGAGAGACGCACAAAATGGAGAATCCATCATAGGAGCGACAATAACTTTGAAAAGTGACGCCTCCAAGGGAACAGTTACAGACGCTGACGGAGCATTCCGTTTTACGGTCGACCGGCTGCCCGTCACAATTGTATGCTCTTATGTGGGTTATGCCGCCGTTGACGTAGAAGTCAAGGATGAAACTTCGGCGCATAATATCGTGATAAGCTTATCGAGTGCCGACATGCGGATTTCAGAGATTAACATTACAGGCAAAGCGCGCAAATCAGGAGAGTCGGGCATGATTATCGGCACGAAGAACTCAGATGTAATGCAGACGGGTGTCAGCAGTCAGCAAATCAGCAAGTCACAAGACAAGGACGCCTCTGAGGCAGTGAAACGTATCGCGGGCATAAGTTTGCTGGACAACCGATTTGTCATGGTACGAGGACTGTCGCAAAGATATAATAATGTATGGTTGAACGGTAGCGCCGCTCCAAGTAGTGAGGCGGATTCACGCGCATTCTCCTTTGATATAATTCCAAGTTCGCAAATCGACAACATCGTCGTCATCAAATCGCCCTCACCTGAATATCCGGCAGACTTCAGTGGCGGCATGATACTCTTGGAGACGAAGGACGTTCCTACAAGCAACTCCTTTGACATGAACATAAGTGCAGGCGCGAACAACCGCACCACATTCTCTGAATTCAAATACGGGAAAGGATCATGGAGCGACATTATAGGATTTGACGGAGGACTCCGCTCACTTAACGGCGGCATAAATGGCAAACTGAACTTTATTGAAGGCAGCACACAGGCAGTGAACCTGCTTGGCAACGGACTTAACAATGATTGGAAGGTACGCACAATGGACGCCATACCCGATATGGGATTCGGAGTGAACCTCAACCGCAGGTACGAAATGCGGAACGGGGCGTTGCTGGGCTTAGTCGCAACACTTAACTGGAACAACACATACAAAGCCTTCAAAAACATGTCGAACAACCTGTTTGGAGCATACGACGTAGCTAACAACAGAAGCAACTACCTCAGATACAGCACCGACAATCAATATAATCAAAAGTCGAAACTATGCACAATGCTTAATCTTGCCTATCATTCTCCAGCTGATAACACAGAATTACAGTGGAGGAACTTGCTCAACCAACTCGGACACGCCCGTCTTATCGACCGTGTGGGATTGAGCGCGCAAAGCAACAACGAGCAAAGCCGTGAGTATTACTATTCGAGCCGTACCACATTCGGCACACAGCTGTCCGGTACACACCGGATATGGGACTCAGAGCTAAAATGGTCGGGCAACTACGCTTATTCAAACAAGGACATGCCCGACCGGCGCAGGTTCGTGATCGACGATGCCTTGACCACAGGCGTCATGCAACTTACAAACGGCAACGAAATAAACCGTGAATGGACTTATCTCGCCGAGAACACATTCTCAGGCACCATAGATTGGCGGAAACGCACGAGGCTCAGCACACTTGAGCCGACTATTATGGTAGGCGCGTCGTTCGAACACCGCCATCGCGAATACACCACACGCAACTTCATCTACAATTGGAACGCAGAGTCCAACAGCCTGCCAGATGGATTCCGAGCGTTGCCTATCGAGTCGTTAATGGACGAATCGAACTATGGCATCGACGGCTTACATTTACTTGAGGAAGTCAAGATGAGAAACAATTATAAAGGCAACAACACAATCGGCTCAGGCTATTTGACACTCACACTACCCATTTGGAAGTTCGAGCTTCATGGCGGCTTGCGTTTCGAACACAACACAATGGAGCTCATCAACAATACACGTGATTATGAGAAGAGTGAGATGTCCACCAAGTATCACTACAATGATTTCTTCCCGTCAATCAATATAAAGTACACAATCAACGAAAGCCAGCAGATCCGCATGGCATACGGCAGGAGTTGCAACCGCCCCGAATTCCGCGAGCTTTCGAGTTCAGTGTTCTATGATTTCGACCTTGCAAGCGACGTACAAGGGAACACGGAACTTAAAACATGCTATATTCAAAACACCGAAGTACGTTATGAGTTCTATCCGTCGGCGGGCGAACAAATCGTAATCGGTACATTTGTGAAACATTTCGACAAGCCCATTGAATGGACATACACAGTAGCCGGAGGAACGGACCTGGTCTACAGCTACGAAAACGCCAAATCGGCATACAGCTATGGAGTGGAACTCGACGCACGCTTAAAATTAGACCGTATCGGACTTCATGATTTTGTATGGACATTCAACGGAGCACTAATACACAGCAAGGTGAAATTCAATGAGGGCAGTCAGCATCGCAACCGCCAGATGCAAGGACAATCACCTTATATAATTAATACAGGCATATATTGGGCGGTTGCTGAAAGCTGGCAGGCGGCAGTATTATACAACCGCATCGGGAAGCGCATAGTAGAAGTCGGGCGCAGCATGGGCAGTACGACAGGAGAAGAAACCACAAACATACCAGACTCGTATGAAATGCCACGCGACATAGTGGACTTGTCGCTCAGCAAACGGTTCGGCAGACACTGGACAGTGAACATGTCAGTACGCGACATGCTTGCAGAGAGAGTCAATTACAACCAAATCGACCATGTGACATTTGCCGACGGGTCAATACATACAATAAAGGAAACTACAAAGAGCTATCGCCCTGGATGTACCATTCAGATTGGTGGCTCATACAAATTCTAAACAAAATAGACAATGAGAAAAAAGATGTTTTTTGCGGCGGCAATAGCTGCCGTGCTTGCAGGAACGACGCTTGGTTCTTGCAGCGATGAGAACAATGACAACGAAAAGGAGCAGTACACTTTCGGCACCGACGGAGGTCTCAGGTCGTGCGACAACATCCTGTTTGGCGATGTTATAGGTTATGGAGACCAAGAGTTCGTATTCACAGGCAAACAAACCATCAAAAAAGGCACCTATACCCTGAAAGGATGGGTGTACATAGCAAAAGGCGCACAACTGACAATAGAGCCGGGTACGATTATCAAAGGTGACAAACTCACAAAGGCGGCTCTCATAGTGGAGCCCGGCGGCAAGCTGTACGCAGAGGGTACCGTGGACAATCCGATTGTATTCACCAGCGCCCAACCAAAAGGAAGTCGCCGACCAGGTGACTGGGGAGGTGTAATCATTTGTGGAAATGCGAGAAACAATCAGGGAACGCAGCAAATTGAAGGCGGACCACGCACCAAGCATGGTGGGAACAACGACGCGGACGACTCTGGCACCCTCCGATATGTACGAATAGAGTTCGCCGGTTATCCGTTTGAAACCGACAAGGAAATCAACGGACTGACGTTCGGGTCGGTAGGCAGCTCGACCCAGATCGATCACATCCAAGTCTCATATTCGAACGACGACTCATACGAATGGTTCGGTGGGGCGGTCAACTGCAAGTATCTGGTAGCGTACAAAGGATGGGACGACGAATTCGACACAGACAACGGCTTCAGTGGCAATGTACAGTTCTGCCTGTCAGTTCGCGACCCTAAGATTGCGGACAAATCGTTGTCGAACGGATTCGAAAGTGACAACTGCGCGGATGGCGCGGCAGTAGACCCTTATACCACCTGCGCGTTCTCGAACGTGACGTTCATCGGCCCAAAGGCTGCATCAACCGACTTCGAGAATACAGAGAGCTACATTACCGGTGGCAGCCTGTATCCAAACAACGGCTCTGGGCTTGGTAAATTCCAAGCCGCAATGCAAATTCGCCGCGCAAGCCGTCTGAACTGTTTCAATTCCGTGGCGGTCGGCTATCCTGTCGGCTTATTGCTCGACGGTGAAAAGGGCGACACCCAAACGAGTGCCTCTGCTGGAAAGTTGTCGTTGGAAAATATCTGGATGGCAAACATGGATGCCGTCGGTTGTGACCAGAACAAAGGTTTCGCAGATGTGTTCTATGATTGGACGACACATGCCGCCGACACATCACGCAAATCATTTTCAAGCCAGTACTTCCTCGCTCAGACAGGAAACAGGTATTTTGACACTACAGACTCCTGGTTGCTTGAGGACGCATACGGAGTGGGTACGTCATATATGCCGCGCACAGGTTCGCCATTGTTGTCAGCCGCATCGTTCTCAAACAGCCGCCTTGGCACATGGTTTACCAAAGTCAGCTACATAGGCGCATTCACAAATGGTGACGACTGGCTGAAAGGCTGGACGAACTTTGACCCGCAAAATACGGACTATTAACCGATAAAGACCAGTATACAACAGAGTAAGCATGTTTTCCAACATCCTTCTATTTGACATAGGAGGATGTTTTTTCGTTCACTATGTGAGGTGGCATACAAGCACAAGATTCCAGTCTCCAAACTACACTAAAGCGATGCATATAAGGAAATCATGGGCTCATCACAAAAAAACTTGTTAACCAGCACGTGTAATTCTCAATAATTTATTATCTTTGCACTTACAAATCACAGGCTGCCGAAATGGTGGAATGGTAGACACGAGGGACTTAAAATCCCTTGGCCATAACGGCTGTGTGGGTTCGAGTCCCACTTTCGGTACAATAACAAACAACCTACTATGAAACGAGTATACCTATTTCTTGCGACAGGTTTCCAAGAGACGGAAGCCATTGCTACAGTCACCATTTGCCGAAGGACAGACATCGACATCAAAACAGTATCAATCACTGGCAACATTATGGTTGACAGTGCGTCTGGAGTGACGATCAAAGCCGATAAGTTGTTGCAGGAATGCGACTTCAGTGACGCTGACATGCTCGTCATGCCCGGCGGTATGCCTGGAAGCACCAACCTGCGTGATTGCAAGCCACTGCAAGCCATCATCATGAAACACTATAACGCAGGAAAAGCACTTGCCGCCATTTGTGCTGCTCCAATCGTTTATGGAAATCTTGGAATACTCAGGGGAATGAATGTCACATGCTATCCTGGATTTGAAAACCAGCTTACAGGCGCCATCCCTACAGGCAAAACAGTGGAGGTTGACGGACAGTTCGTTACCGGACACGGACCTGGAGCGTCACTCGACTTCGGCTATGCCATAGTTGAGTACCTGCTTGGCAAGGACACAGTAAGGCAGGTCAAGGAGAACATGGTTTGGCCATACTAACAGCCACGGAAACACCCTGCAAATGAACAAGGCCGTTATCATCGTCGCCAGTGGCAAAGGGCTAAGAATGGGTGGAGACATCCCGAAGCAATTCCTGGAACTGGGAGGAAAGCCGATTCTTATGCAAACCATCGAACGCTTTTATGGGTACGACCCGACAATGCAGATCATCGTCGTCCTTAACCACGATTGGGTATCCTATTGGAACAATCTCTGCAATAAATACGATTTTCATATAGACATAACAATAGCGGAGGGGGGACAAGAACGCTTTCATTCAGTTAGAAACGGACTCTCAAAGGTAAATGATGCCTGCACCCTCACCGGTGTACACGATGGTGTACGTCCGTTTGTCTCAACAGAGGTCATCGACCGCTGCTATAAAGCGGCAGAGGCTGATGGTGCCGCAATTCCGGTTATCGACGTGTTTGAGACATTACGCAAACTGACTGTCGACGGAAGCCACACAGTGCCGCGATCAGAGTACAAGCTGGTACAAACACCACAAGTGTTCAAAACAGACCTTCTGCGATTGGCCTACCAACAAGAATATGTTCCAGATTTCACCGATGACGCGTCGGTAGTTGAGGCCATCGGACACAAAGTGACACTGGTAGAAGGAAATCGCGAAAACATTAAGATAACTACAAAGACCGATATGAAAGCCAATTGACGCGAACAAACTAACTGATTGCCCCCCAATTGATATTAGTTTTCCTTAATTCAGACAGCCTGCGCCATAGTACGTCATTTTGCGGGTCGTGCTCATCAGGGTCGTTATCGAGGATGAACGTAGCCGCGTCGCGCGCCAATTGAAGAATCTGTCCGTCACTCGCCACATTGGCAATCTTCAAGTCGAATGCCATTCCGCTTTGCTGTGTTCCCTCAAGATCGCCGGGACCACGTAATTTCAAATCTTGTTCGGCAATCTCAAAGCCGTCATTCGAATCAACCATTATCTGTATACGCTTACGCGTGTCAGCACTCAGTTCATATTTCGTAACAAGCATGCAAAACGATTGTTCCGCCCCACGACCTACACGCCCCCTGAGTTGGTGAAGCTGACTAAGGCCGAACCGCTCCGCATTCTCTATTACCATGACACTGGCATTAGGCACATTCACTCCCACTTCAATTACAGTAGTCGCCACAAGAATCTGCGTCTCGCCACTTGCAAACCTCTGCATCTCGGTGTCTTTGTCCGCCGGTTTCATCTTGCCATGTACCTGTCCCACCTTGTATTCAGGGAACTCTTTACGGATTTGCTCATACCCTTCCTCAAGGTTCTTCAAGTCAATCTTCTCACTTTCCTTGATAAGCGGATAAACGATGTATACCTGGTGTCCTTTTTGGATCTCCTGCCGCAACTTGGCATACATACTGGCACGATGTTTATCAAAAACATGTACAGTGTAAATAGGTTTCCTCCCCGGAGGCAGCTCGTCTATGACACTGACATCCAAGTCTCCATACAGCGTCATCGCAAGTGTTCGTGGAATAGGAGTCGCCGTCATGACCAATATATGAGGCGGCACAGCGTTCTTCTGCCACATCTTGGCGCGTTGCGCCACTCCAAAGCGATGCTGCTCGTCGATCACGGCAAGACCCAGACGATAGAATATCACGTTATCCTCTATCACGGCGTGTGTGCCGATGAGTATGTTTATTTCACCTGTCTTCAGGTCGTTCAATATGGCCTCGCGTTTCTTGCCCTTCACGTTACCTGTCAGAAGCTCAACCCGCACATGCATATCACCAAGGAACTCACGTATGGTCTGCAGATGCTGTTCAGCGAGAATTTCGGTAGGTGCCATTATACACACCTGGCACTTGTTGTCGATGGCTATCAGCGCGCTCATAAGTGCTACAAGAGTCTTTCCCGAGCCGACATCACCTTGCAGCAACCGGTTCATCTGTTTTCCCGAGCCGACATCTTTTCTTATCTCTTTCAGCACACGTTTCTGAGCCCCAGTGAGTTCAAACGGAAGGTGTTCCCTGTAAAACGTATTGAAGTTCTCGCCAATTCGTGAGAATACTATTCCACGATAGTGGCGCATGCGGTCACGCGCGTATCTGAGAATGTTGAGCTGCACATAAAACAACTCCTCGAACTTAAGGCGCGTCCTGGCCCTGCGCAGCAAGTCGGGCGACTGAGGGAAATGTATGTTGCGGATAGCCTCATCATATGAAATCAAGTGGAAATGTTCAATGAGGTATGGATTGAGCGTCTCTTGGAAGGGTTGGTCGAACAACTCAAACATTTTCTTGGTCAGCTTACACATTGCACCCGAATTGAGTCCCGACCGTTTCATACGTTCAGTGGTGTTGTAACTTGGCACGAACCTGTTTACCGCCGTGCCTTGCCGCACATCATCACCCTCTGCCGCCTTTTCCATTTCCGGATGCGCTATGTTAATACGCCCTCCATACACAGTAGGTTTTCCAAACACAATATACGGCACCCTATAGTCATAGTCTTTCAATGCGTACTTAAGCCCTTTAAACCATACCAACTCTATCACGCCTGTACCATCTGTAAATCGTGCCACAAGCCTTCTCGAGCGCCCTTCGCCGACCGTATCGGAAGAAAGCACCCTTCCCTTCAATTGCACATATGGCATATTGCCGTCAATCTCATTAATATGGTATATACGCGATTTGTCAACATACTTGTACGGGTAGTATGTCAACAAATCACCAACAGTCCTTATTCCCAACTCCTTATCGAGCAAACTCGCCCTTGTCGGACCGACTCCTTGCAAGTACTTTATGTCTTGTGATTGACTTATCATTTATGCAAAGATAGTTCAAAGAAAACAAACGACCAAATTAAACTGGGACTTTCCAACATTCGCACCGTCTATCTACACCTATTATATTATTAGGTGTTTAAACCGCGCGCATATAGTTGCAGACTGTCCTAATAAACCTCGGAAACCTTTCGTTTTCACATCCAATCGTTGCATAAACTTACGTTCCATATCCATTTTTAATTCAAGCTGTATTTTTTTGTCAATTATTGTTTGCGCTTTCATATATTATACGTACCTTTGCACCGTCAAAAGAATAACAACACATACACAAGATAAAAACGACTTATCAAATAATGTGTGTATAGACTTTAGGTAAATAGTCGCGCAGGCCGGGAGCAGAGCGAAACTTGCTTGAACTATGCCGAGACACAGCCGACTATCTGCGACAAGCAAATGATTAACCATTGTAAACATACAATTTATGGATTCTAAGAAAGTATTGGAAAACCTAAAGATGAGGTTTCCTAACGAGCCTGAATACCATCAGGCAGTAGAGGAGGTACTAAGTACAATTGAAGAAGAGTACAACAAGCACCCCGAATTTGATAAAGTAAACCTCATAGAACGTCTCTGCATTCCAGACAGAGTTTACCAGTTCCGTGTAAACTGGATGGACGACAAAGGCAACATCCAGACGAACATGGGTTACAGAGTACAACACAACAACGCAATAGGTCCGTACAAAGGCGGCATCCGTTTCCACCAAAGTGTGAATCTCAGCATACTTAAGTTCCTTGCGTTTGAGCAGACATTCAAGAACTCACTCACAACTCTTCCTATGGGTGGAGGCAAAGGTGGTTCCGACTTCTCACCACGCGGAAAAAGCAACGCCGAAGTAATGCGGTTCTGCCAAGCATTCATGCTTGAGCTGACACGCCACATAGGTCCTGACATAGATGTTCCTGCTGGTGACATAGGTGTCGGCGGGCGTGAGGTTGGTTACATGTTCGGCATGTACAAGAAACTCACACGTGAGTTCAGCGGCACATTCACAGGCAAGGGACGCGAATATGGAGGTTCGCTTATCCGTCCTGAGGCCACAGGATACGGCAACGTTTACTTCCTGATGGAGATGCTTAAGACAAAAGGCATGGATCTAAAAGGCAAGTCAGTACTCATCTCTGGTTCAGGAAACGTGGCACAGTACACAGCCGAAAAGGTTCTACAGCTGGGTGGAAAAGTTGTCACCATGTCGGATTCCGATGGTTACATCTATGATCCTGACGGCATTGACCGTGAGAAGCTTGACTACATATTCGAACTTAAACAGGTATATCGTGGACGTATCAAGGAATACGCTGACAAATATGGTTGCAAATATGTGGCAGGCGAAAAACCATGGCACGAGAAGGGAGACATCGCATTGCCATCAGCCACACAAAACGAAATCAACGAGGAACAAGCCAAGGCATTGGTCGCAAATGGCGTGATCGCAGTTTCAGAAGGAGCGAACATGCCTTCAACCCCTGGTGCAATCAAGGTGTTCCAAGAGGCAAAAATTCTCTACGCTCCAGGCAAGGCAGCAAACGCTGGAGGCGTATCAGTATCAGGCTTGGAAATGAGCCAGAACTCTGAACGCCTGTCTTGGACGGCAGAAGAAGTTGACCATCGTCTGCACACCATTATGGAAGACATCCATCGCAACTGCGTGAAATACGGCACAGAAGCCGACGGTTACGTGAACTACGTAAAAGGAGCCAACGTAGCAGGTTTCATGAAAGTTGCCAAAGCGATGATGGCACAAGGAATTGTTTGAATGCCACTACTGTCCCATTAAAGCAGGCTAATTAATATGGTTGACAGTTTATATTAATATGGTTTGGCATTGATATTAATATCGTTGGTCATTTATATTAATATCTAAACTCGTCCCAATTATAACGGGACAGTAATGTGTGAATGTATAATTAACCGGTAGTGATTGGCACATAGTCGCGCACTCAAGTGTGACTGATCTGCTGGCAGTGCCGTGCATCCAACATATAAGGCAAAGAAGCCTCACGTTTATGTGAAGCTTCTTCGTCGTTTTTCAAATCATCGTCCTCGTTACGGATGAATGGGAGTGACTTTATATCCTTGCTTCCGCAACATGGACACAATGCCTTCGCTTGCGGGAGTCTTCAACAAGTGGGCGAGTCCTACAGCCACCAGTGTTTCTCCCTTCTGCATGAGGGTCGGAATCTGGGTCATCCAATACTGATTGCGTCCGTCGACCAAAGCCTTGTCGCTATACGATGCCGGTTCTGCCGCCGCAACCAACTTGATGATTTCATTGCCCTTGCCCTCCCTGTAGAGAGCTTCCGCCTGATCAAGAGCCAAACCAGTCTTGTACAGACTCATAAACTTGGTATAGATAAAGTATACCATCTTCTTTGTCGTCATTCCGTCAAGAAGTTGCTTAATGTTCATAGACTGACTTTCTTGGTAAGCACGGTAGGCGTAAGTGCTGTCAAGCCCCACGCAAAGTACGGCGTCAGCGTCGGGATGCGACTTTCTATACTCTTCATTGCGTGAATTGACCTTCAGCATGATTGCATGGTCCATCATCTCATAATTCTGAGAGTAACCACTCATTACGGCATTCTGCATTTGCTTCACCGTCAACAGAGTCGGTCCGAGCTGGGCCATTGAGAACGGATCGATCCTGCGATAGAAGTTCTCGCCTTGCAATCCTTGAGCTTGTGGCAGCATCTTGATGATGGCATCGAGGTTGAGGAATTGCATCACGTTGTCGAGCGAATCGAGTTGTTCGGCACTCAAATAGCGTTCATACACATCACCTTGGGTTGTATCAGCATATTCGGCCAATACAAGCGGAATAAGTGTAGAGGCCTTAACACTGTCATCGTGCGTAAGGGCGAGGTCGGGTGTAGTGTTTACGTTTTCGGGATGTAGGATGTATTCCATTTTCAGTTCAGTGGCAAGACATTTGATGTCGTTGAGTAGTGAATCAAATCCCGCGATTTTGTGGATGTAGTCACCATGTATGAGGTGCACGGTGCCAAGAAGGTACGAAGGTTGCTTAAGTCCGTTGCCTTCGACCTTGAAAAACACTCCGTCTGCCTCCTGAGCAAATGAATTCGCACAAATGGACATTGCCAATAGAAGCAGCACATTTCCAATCTTTCTCATAATTTGTTTTTAGTTTATTATATTAGAGTTTATCCGTATCAGTTAAACAAAGATAGCCTGTAGCCGAATGTGAGTAACAAATAAGAAGTCTTGCCAATCGTACGCGTCTCGTTCCATTGAGTGTCTGAGACGGAAGCCTCAAACCCGTCAATTGACTTCAGTATGTCATTCCAGTCAAGCTTCAATGAAGCGCGCTTGCTCTTTAGGAATTTGTACTCCGCCGATGCGCTCCATATATAATGGGTGTCGTTTGCTGACGCAAGCTCGTATCCGAATGTCTTGCGGAACATAAATTTGGTTGCCAACGTCAGTTTGCCCGATGTGGTAGTGTACATAAGGTCAAAAGTCGCATTGAACGACTGTCCGTTAGACGACTCATTCATATACTTGTTCTTGTGGTTGTCTATATTGTACAATGCCGTCAGTCCGGCTATCAGGTTGGCGTTGGTGTACCCGCTGATAAAGGCGAAGTTCCAATTATTGTACTTTGTGGTTGTCTTGCTCTGTTCCTGGTCGGAAGTTGACTGCACAAACGAGACGCTGTTGGTGAACTGATGCAAGGCAATCGCATTGAATGAAACCTGACCTATTTGTTTTGTAAGGAACAGATAGGAACGGAGGTTCCAGTTGCCATTTATATTCTCAGGGCGTGTACGGCGGACCCCCGTCAGAGGATCGAGAGTGGTAAGCATCGTCACTTGGTTCTCCGTGCGCCCATAGTCGAACGTGGCGCGCAACAACGACTTGTATTTGATTTCAAGTCCGGCGTTATGGGTGAACGCCTCCTTTAAGTTGCTGTTGCCGGTATATACATTCATAGGATCGGAGTAGTCGGTTACCGCACTCAGCGATGTCACCGAAGGCAGCTCGTTTTGTCCGTCATACTTCAAGGTGATGCTGCTTTCTCCTCCTTGTAGTTTGAATTTCAACTGTGTGGAAGGGGAGTATATCGTAGTATTGTAGGCAGACCGGTTGTTGTCCTCGCCATACTGTTGGTCATCAATCACAAGGCGGGTTGGTCGCACACGCATCGACATTTTCAAGTTCAACGTGCTGTTATCAATCAACAAGGAAGCCCTCGGTCCGTGAGCCAGCGTGCGATTGCGCTTTCTGTAGCTCAAACTGTCCACGAGTACGTTAGTGGCATCAGGGTTGATGTCAAAATAACGCTCGTTGTTCTTGTCCCTGTCATAGTCGAAATCGTAAGCCAGTTGGATGTTGTTCTTCTTTCCGAAATTGTGGTTGTAGTAAACCGAAGAACCAGCAGTGTAGTTTTTAGCAGGGCTGTCAATCAGATGGTCGGTAAGTTGTTCTGTTCCCAACTGGGTGAAATCAGACCATGTACGGCTGGTTGTCTTCGACTCGTTGTTTGTATACCCGAATGAGGCGCTCAGTCCTATCTCATCCTTCTTTTCCTCACCCAATTTGTGAGTGACTATACCGTTCCATTGCGCGTTTTGACTATTGCCGGTCTGAACGCTGCGCTGTTGCGTGGTACTGATTGTATCACCCGCGTCATTCGTAATCAGGTTGTCGTAGCGCGACAAGTTCTTTGAGTCCGACGCACCGAGCGTGAGGTTCATCCTCCAACGGGTGCGTTCTTTGATGATTCCGTCGAACGAGAAGTTGCCATTATAATTGTGTTGCTTGTTACTGCTGAAGCTGTTCGTGTTTGTCGTTTGAGTGTACGTAGGCATGTAGATTTGCGAGAAAGTCTCAGTCTCGTTGTCCGTGCGCGTATAGCCGTGCGACAATGAAGCGTCGACAGTCGTATTACCGAATTTCCGCTCATAGGATGCGCTGACAGTGGTACCGACGCTACGGCGGACAGGAGTGTTGCCGTCAGGAAGGTCACGCGCCACCAAGTTGAGTCCTATTTGCGCTCCATCCTTCACATACGTATGTCCGTCTGCCATGAGCAGGAAATTCTTCAGATTCTCCGTGACACCTGCCGAAGCGTTGGCGAATTCAAGGTTGTCGACAGCCATCTTCGTCTGCATGTCCATCACAAGATGCTCATCACTGTTCACATCGAGGGTGTCATCGGGAACGTCATATACTTTGAGGCTCTTTATCTTATCGTGCGGCATATTCTGCAACGCCACGTTGATGTCATGCTTGAAAAAGCTGTCGCCATTCAAGCGTATTTCCTCAATCGACTCACCCAAATAAGTCAGTTTGCCTCCTTCGTACCTTAGTCCTGGCAAACGGCGGACAAGATCGAGCAGCACGCTGCCCGATGGCATTTCGTATGCGCCGGCATTGAAGATCGTCGTATCGCCATGTTGGTACATCTTCTGAAGTTCGCCTATCACAGTAGCCTCAGCAAGTGTCACAGGCATACTTTTAAGCACCACAGTGTCGAGATCGATTACTATCTTGTCGCCTATCTTATCTTTTCCTGGCACTCCGGTCATCACTTTCTCGTAAGGCTCCATACCGACATACGATATTTTCACACGCACGCTCAGATCCTTCAACTTGTTGCGTGCAAAGATGTAAGCCTTGAATTTTCCTGTCTCATCAGACGCCGCCCCACCGAACTGAGTCGTATCGGCCACACATGTCACCATGACATTCGCGTTCTGCAAAGGATAAGGCACAGGCTCATAATCATCGGAACCCTTCACACATCCCTTTATTTCGAAGCGATGCTTGACAAACGCCGCTATCATAGCCTTCATCTCTGGAGTAACCTCTTCAATTCCAAACTGTTCCAGTAGTTCCTCTTGTGCGTTCATCTGACCCGACAGGAGCAGGAAAGGCACAATGAGAATCAACCTCATATAAAGTTCCTTTATACGAGCGCCAAAATTTTTATATGATAACATTACTTATTCCGTTTTATAGGCCGTCTACTTAATGTATTCCATGGACTCGGCCCTCAACTTCTTCGTGGTTGTCGTCCCAAGCGCCTGCTTTGATTTCTTCAGTGTCTTGGTCTCACCTTCTATCTCAACGTCACCCGAACCCTCGGAGATAACAGTTATCTCATCACAATACACCTCAAGGTCAATATCGCCAGAACCGACAGATGACGCATATATGGTTTTAGCACGAACCATTCCCTCGATATCGCCCGAGCCGTTGACCTCCAACCTCGCTCCGCCTTCAACGAAAGCCTTCCTCACATAAACGTCACCCGAGCCTTCGATGTCGGCTTTCAACTCATTCGACGTTACCTTGCGGACGCTCACATCGCCCGTGCCGTTGATCGCTATATTGAACTCACCGCACTTCAACGTACGCACATCCACGTCACCATCACCATTGATGACTATATTAAGTTGGTCGGCATCTATGGAATCTCGCAAATCTATATCTCCTGAACCTTCTATATCGATTGCGTCGATTGTGGGAGCATAGACATGAAGTCTGATTGCCGGCACGTCATTGGAATACAAGTCCTTATTCCACGTGGCTACGAGCCTTGCCGACGACTCACCGTCCGTCGTGTCATTCACAACTTCAAACTTATACGATTTGATGGCCTTCTCGTTACCTTCCACCTGTACGCGGAAGGTGTCGCTTTGGAAGAACTCAATATCAACACCCGCCCACGACTCAATAGCCGAGAACTCATCTAATTTCAGGTCTTGCCTCACCACCTTACCCCATTTTTCGGAGTCGCGGAAATCCTTCGTCCGCACACTTACATTGTACTCGCACGATGCGAGCATCATCGTGGCAAGTGCTGCCACAGCAGTCAATACTTTACTTCTCATATTCATTCTGCACAAGTTTGGTCAGTTCGTCTATAGTTATGCCGAGAGTCTTCATGGTCTTCACAAGTTCAGGCACCGACTCCTCGACAAATTCTTCATGACGTGTTTTCATTATGTTGCTCTTAGCCTCGGGGCTCACAAAGTAACCGAGCCCGCGCTTCGTGTATATTATCTGCTGGTTTTGCAACCAGTCGTACGACCGCATGACAGTGTTGCTGTTCACCTCCACATCGGCGGCAGTCTCGCGTACCGATGGTATACGTTCGTCCTCGGCGTTCTTCCCCAGCAGTATGTTGTCGCATATCATATCCGCGATTTGCAAATATATAGCTTTTTTCCCATTAAAAACCATAAGTGTCACACATTATTTATTAATTACGTTCGTAAGCTGCGCCTTTGTATAGCGTTTGTACGACCAAAAGTAAAACAGAACCCCGAGAATTACGCTGATTGCCGCGCCGCTGTAAGTCAATGCAGGCCACGACTTGATGAAGCTGTTCCAAGTTTCCTCACTGATTTCATCCACGTAATTGCCTAATACAATAGTCCCTATCATGAACAGGGCGAATACTATAAATCCGATAACTTGCAACAGGATGTAAGTTACAGGAATATTATACTTGTACATCAATGAGTTGCCAAACGTATAGATGCTTGACTGGAGGAATATGCCCGCGTACAGCGCACAAACAAGAGCGCAAGTATAATCTTCGACCCAAGGATCGGGCGACATGGCATTATATGAATAATCACCCGACATGCTACTGTACGTTATCACATCGTGCATGCCAATCCAATCCGAAGGAGTGAAAGTGGCGACAAAAAGAGAATGTACCTCCTTGCCTCCCATGACCCACCAAGTCAGCATGGCGTTCAGGCCATCACAGACCGCAATGCTTGCCACACAGAGAACGATTGTGCCAAAGAAGCACACAAGTATGTGCCACGCATATTTTTCAAGCGATGTGGCAGGAATGGTGAGGTTGGTTATTCTGCCCTGCTTGTTGCGCAATGGATGGAAAACACATCCGCAAGTGACCAACAGTGCGATGGACATGATGCAGAAAAGTGCGAACCCCGTGAATCCCACTCCTGATAATGGGGAATCCAACAGCTTGGTAACGACCCAACGCAACAGGAATGAGCAGATGGTTGTTCCAAGCAGGGTGAAAGAAATCACAAGTGCGAAGTTACGGTAGAATTTCCAGTTAATGGTCAGATCCCAATTGGCGTATCTGCGGAAACGTGTCATATCAAAATTATTCATAGCCTATAGTCCTTTCTTTTCCTCCTCTAACAATTTGTTGAATACATCCTCGAGGTTTATCACCTCGTCCTCCTTGAACAACTCGTCCATCTTGGTGTGGAGCAGCACTTTGTTGCGCTCTATCATAGTCACATGATCGAGCAGCAGCTCAACGTCACGCACCTGATGGGTCGAGATTATCACAGTTTGATCAACGTCAATACTGCCAGCCACAATCTTGCGGAACTGGCTCTTCGACGGTATGTCGAGTCCGTTGGTCGGTTCGTCCATAAGCAGCAGATGGGTTCTCGCCGCAAGCGCGATGCTCATATACACTTTCTTTTTCTGTCCCATGCTGAGTGCGCCCAAGTTGATCGCCTCAGGCATCTCAAAGGCGTTGAGCGACCTATAGAGCAGGTCTTCATCAAAGCGCGGATAGAACGGCTTGACCGAAGCTATGTACTTTGACAGCGGAATGGCGGGAAGGTTGTATTCTTCAGGCACGATGAACATGTCCTCCAGCAACTCCGGCTTTCGCATGCTTGTGTCTTCTCCGTTGTATTCAATCACTCCCGACTGCGGGCGCAAAAGCCCCATGATGAGGTAAAGCAACGTACTCTTGCCTGTGCCGTTCTTGCCAAGCAGCCCATAAATGCCTCCCTCGTTAATTTCAAGCGAGAAGTGATCCAGCACGTTCACTCCTTTCTTGTAACCGAATGTAATGTCCCTTACTTCTAACATATTATATATTGATTTGTTTGTTCATTCTTATAATGGTTATTAGTGTACCACTCAACTAAGACACTGCAAAGGTAGAACGCTTTTACGACATGACAATGGGAGAACTATGACTTTAACACTTCATTAACACTCCGGGACATTCATACCTGAACGCAGCCGCCTGCTGACACCAGGTTAATTACGTTTCGTGCTTCCATTACATGAACAACGTCTCATAGTGAACAAGCAATCAATTTGAAAGGACTATGAAGCTGGCTCAATAGGGACAAAGAAGCGGCGTGGAAGGGGAAAGGTCGAATTATGTGGTTCAATACAAACGAAAAGGTCCGCATACCTTGCGGCATGCAGACCCAGAATATGAATTATATACAAGATTAGTCGGGATTACCAACGTCCATTGTCCAATGCCCAGCAAAGACGCTTGCCATAGGTATAGTCGGTCACTCCTTCCATAGCCACGCTTAAATTGTCGTTGTTGTAGAGCACTTCGTTGTTCGGATAAGGGAAACGGAACGGTAGGTCGTTGTGACGGGCTGACGCACCATATCCCCATGCGCTGTGCTCACCTGGATATTGAGGAGCTGTCTTTCCGTCAGAATAAGTCACCTCATCGAACATTTGCGTAGGATAGCCAGTACGACGGTACAGACACCATGCTTCCTGTCCTTGCTTATAGAGAGCCACCCACTCTTCGAGATAAATCTGGGCGAGTGTGCCTGCGTATGCGCCAGAGCCTGCAAGATAAGTTGCCGCGTCAGCGTCGCTCACACCGTTGTCGGTCATCGAGCACTTAACGCCATTCTCGTAAGCTGTCTGTGCGCTATATGAGCCCGTGTTCCATCCTTTGAGAGCAGCCTCAGCGATAAGGAACCAAGTCTCGGCGGCGCGGAAATAAGGCGAGAAACCCTTGTTGGCAGCATTCTCTGTTTCATTGGTTGCCATGTAAAGCGAGCCTGGAAGAGAGTAGTTGTCCATTGGCTCGCCATTGTACTGTGCGTTGGCACCATGGAGCACTCCACGATATTCGCCAGTATTTTTGGCGGGACGGCAGATAACAGACAGACGAGGGTCGTTCTGATCCTTCAAACGGTCAACAAGGACCTGCGACATGTAGTAGTCATTCGGACGATCAAGGTAGTTGTCATACCACTTCTCACGATATGAAGATGTTCCAGCCCAATTGAAGTAACAATTCTGCGAACTTTCCTCAATAATCGGATATTGCGCAGGGTTGGAAAGGATCTCATTGAATGTGGCACGGCTTGCGGCTACCTTGCTGTCCATGTTCGACACACGCATAGCGAGACGTAAGCGAAGAGAGTTGCAGAAACGTTGCCAGTTTTTAACGTTGCCTCCATACAAAAGGTCGCCTGCACCAAGCTCGTCATCACCGAGGCCTTCTGCCCATGAGTCGGCAATATCTTTCAATTTGGCGGCGATACTGTCGTATACAGCCTCGTCTTTATCATAAACAGGCTTGATAATACCTGTGGAAAGTCCCTGGCATGCCTCAGTATAAGGAATGTCACCGAAACAGTCGACAGTAAGGAACAGCATGAACTGTTGAAGCAGTTTCGCTACGTTCTGCATATTCTTGAACTGTTCCGGATCAGTACGGTCGATGATGTCCTGTAGCTCAGGAATAAGAGTGTAAGTCTGATACCATTTGTTACCGAACTCATTGTAAGTAGGCAGATACTGGAATGTCTCATTCTCATACGATGCTACAAGATATCCACTCCAATCAGCAAGTCTTGATTTCTCATTTCCCCATTGGTTTGACATGGAATATATTGAATAACCAAGAATGTTTGTCACTGGTGCGGAAGGAATTGCATCCGGGTCAGTGTTGATCTCATCGAAATCCTTCGTACAGCTGCTGTTGATTCCCAATGCAAAAGCCGCAATGGCAGCAATAGATATATATGATTTAATCTTCATTGTTCAATGTTTTTTTCATATTAATAATTAAACACCTATAGTCACTGTTTTTTAGAATGTCAAGTTAACCTTGAAACCATAACTACGACTACTTGGAGTTGAAGACTGCTCTAATCCTATACCATAGCTGTCGCCTGTGACACCACCCGACTCAGGGTCAATGCGCATCTTGTTAGAGCTGTCAACCCAAAGCAACGCGATGTTGTTGGCAACGAACGAAATGCTTGCGCCACTGATATATCTGGTTTTCTTGAGCAGTTTCTTAGGGAATGTGTAAGTGAGGTAGAGCTCACGCCATTTGAGGAACGAACCATCGAAAACGTATGTTTCGTTAGCTGTGTACATCCATTCGAACCAATCTTGTGCGCTGACTGTTGATGCAAGACCGTTAGCAACTGCTGTTGCATAGTCAGTATATGTACCATCACCATTGTCGAGTACGAAGTGCTTGTTTGTCATCATATCAACTCCTGGTACAAGGGCGCGCTCACGTACTCCGTTCTCAGTTGTAACCTTTGATGTACCTGCAGCGTATGCGTGACTCATAGTTTGTGACCAAATATCACCACCAAGACGCATGTCGAGCATGAAGCCCGCGCTCCAGTTCTTGTACTTGAAATCATGACGCCAAGAGAGCAAAGCGTCAGGAACGACATTACCTATAACCTGACCGCTTAGCTCCGTTGGATTGCCGTCTGCGTCAAGGATGATAGAACCGTCTTCTGTACGTGCGTATGCCGAACCCATAAGGTCACCCCATGCATCGCCAACTTTTGCGACTGTTGAAACGCCCCATGTCCAACCCATGTCATAATAGTCAAGACTATCTTCAAGGCTCTTAACCTTAGACCAGTCCTTTGAGAAGTTGAACGTTGAACTCCATGTGAAATCCTTGTTCTTCAAGATGTCACCCGAAAGTTGGATTTCAATACCTTTGTTTGTCAATTCACCGGCATTAATCAATTTTGATGTGATACCAGAAGACTGTGCGGTTGTGACATAAAGTATCTGATCCTTAGTTGACTTGTGATAGTATGCAATATCGAAGTGGAGGCGGTTGTTGAACATTCCGACTTCGAGACCAGTTTCCCAAGTACGCGCGCGTTCTGGTTTCAGATCCAACTTCGGAGCTGTCTTCTGCTTGTACATAAGCGTAACGCCATTGAAAGCGGCAGAGTTGGCATAGTAGTATGCCGAATTGCGGTATGCGCTTGTAGCACTACCTACTTCTGAATAACCTCCACGGATTTTGAGGAAGTTGAGTACGTCATTGTCAACTCCGAACGCTGTCAGAGGCAGGAAGCTGAAACTTACTGATGGATAGAAGAAATCATCCTTTAAAGTGGAAGTCCAGTCGTTACGCGCAGTCAAGTCAAGGTATAGGTAGTTGTCCCAACCCAACGACGCACTTGCATAGAGTGAGCTTGAACGTGTGTGACTGTGGTCCATCTCAGGCACTGGCGAAGTCGCATTGGCGATAGTATAAACACCTGGAACAGTAAGGCCGTCAGCCTCAAGGTGATCCAATGAATAAGAGTTGTCACGGTAGTTGGCTCCTATAATGCCAAGTATGCTGAACTTGTCGAAAGTCTTGTTGGCTGTTGCAAGGAAGTCGGCGTTGAACTCCGTATTCTCTATGATAGACTGCTCAAAGTATCCTGATGGATAATCAGCATTGTAATAAATACGTTGAAAGTCCTTCGCATTGTATGTGTCGACACCAAGGCGGCCTTCGAACTTCAACCATTCAAGTGGTTGGAAGAAGAGCGAACCCTTGCCGAAGAAACGATGGCGACGATATGAGTTTGTGTTCTCGTTTACATTGAAATAAGGGTTGACGTGGAAGTTATGGTTCCAGTTATAATATGTATAGTTACCGAACTCATCCTTCTGATCCCAGTTGTTCTTCAGTGACTTCATGTCAACCTGACGGCCTGTCCATTCAAGCAATGAGATCATTGGGTTGTTGGTTCCATAACCCTGTGCGTTCAAGTTGTCGCTCTTGGTGAACGAGTAGTTGCCCATAACATCCATCCAAACCATCTTGTTGAGCTTCACGTCGGCATTGAATGTGCCGCCATACCGCTTTTGGTCAGTATTAGGCACTGTACCCCTTTGTCCGCGATATGAGATGGAAGCACGGATGTCCACGTTCTCTGAACGGCTTGCGATAGATACCATGTGGTTCTGTGTGATACCTGTGCGGAAGAAGTCCTTCACGTTGTTCTTGTGTGACACCCACGGGGTAGCCTCGCCATTGCTGTCGAACTGCACGGTGTTGACACCCGCGTCAAGACGTGGTCCCCAAGACTCGTCCATACCATCCCAAAGTCCGTTACCGGCACCATCAACATAACTGAAACCACCGACACCACTCTGCGCATATTCCTGGTATGTCATGCCATCACCATAGACGCTGTACCAATACTCGTCGCCATAGTAGCCCTGACCATACTTGTTTTGAAGCTTAGGAATGTTTGCTACATGATCGAATGTGATGCTACCGTCATAACTGACAGTCGTACCAGCCTTCCTACCTGCCTTTTTAGTAGTAATAAGGATGACACCATTTGCGGCGCGCATACCATAAAGTGCGGCGGCTCCACCTTTCAGGACGTCTATCTTCTCTATATCCTCAACATTGATATCATTCAATCCTGATCCGTAGTCGACAAGCTTATACGCAGTGTCGCCAGAATAGTTGGAACTATTGTTGATTGGCACACCATCGACAACAATCAATGGTTGCTGGTCGGCGGCAAGCGAGGAGTTCCCTCGAATTGATATTACAGAACTTGCGCCTACCGTACCACCCATCGTTGTGATTTGTGTACCAGCGGCCTTACCGGTCAATGCGCTTGCAACGCTTACTGGTGCGGCGGCTACAAGCTCTTCCGCGCCGATTTCCTGTTGTGCATAACCGAGCGATTTCTTCTCACGGCTGATACCGAGTGCTGTCACTACGACATCATCGATGACATGAGAGTCAGAGACAAGGCGCACAGTAATCGTGCCCCCCCTACCTATAGCGACCTCCTGTGTCTTCATACCTATGTATGAAACAACAAGAGTCTTTAAGTTGGAAGGAACGTCGGAGATTGTGAAATGTCCGTCAACGTCAGTCGACGCACCCTTCAACGGGTTACTGTTCTCCACAATGACCGATGCGCCGATAATTGGCGATCCATCCTCAGCGTCGAGTACTCGACCTGACACTGTGATTTGGGCAAATGCTGCAGTAGTCATAATAAAACAAGCAGCGACTAAACCTAAAATTTTCTTTGCCATACAAATTTGTTTTGTGTTAATAAATAAAGTTTTTCACCTATAAAATCCGTTCTTCAGGTTTTAAGAGTTCATTAAACCAACAAGCAGTCGTTAAACCTACTTTATCGGGCTTTAAACTCCCTTGACTTTGTGCGGTATTTTGTGTTGTGCGCTGCAAATATAGGTTAATTACTTTAAACCTAAAACATTTTTTGCAAAAAACTTATTCAACAACAAAACTTTTTTTATCCAAGACCCCATTTTGCCACGAAATCAGCTTAAATGCGAATAAAAGAAAGAGGCAACGACCAACTATTGACTTTATGATTCAAATCAAGCAAAATGGCATACTAATCTTCAAATCCACATCCAAGCCTCCGTGTTGAGATTATTGCAGCAAAAAACACAAAAAGAGTCGAACGGCAAGCAGAAAAGTATGACAAATGAAAACGCGCGCCCGAAGCCAGTGAAACGTCACTCCCAACATGCGGAGCTCATAAAAACGCCTTACATGCCGGAGTCATACATATAATATATATAAGGTATATATATAAATAAGGTGTAGGCAATAAAAAGGATGCCGGACACGGCGTTATGCGACACGGAAGATCAAAGCGGCGTTGTCCGCAGACCATCCAAACACACTATAAAAAGCGCAACGGGAGTCAACCTTACAATCGACCTTGCAAAACTCACGATACGATGACAATATATTAAAATAGAAAAAGAAATGATTGACATTATGATAATGAATCAAAAATTATTCACTATATTTGCAACCCAAAAGAAAGACAAGACATATAAACATAAAAAAGTAAGACACTATGGATTGGTCAAACTTAGGTTTTGGTTACAACAAAACAGATTACAACGTACGTTGCTATTACAGAGATGGCAAATGGGGCGAGATAGAAGTATGCAGCGAGGAAACAATTCCCCTTCACATGGCCGCAACCTGCCTTCACTATGGTCAAGAGGCATTTGAGGGACTAAAGGCATACCGTTGTCCTGACGGGAAGGTAAGGGTATTCCGCATGGACGAGAACGCAGCGCGCCTGCAGTCGACATGCAGAGGCATACTTATGCCGGAACTGCCAACAGAACGATTTGAGGAGATGGTTACAAAGGTCGTAAGGCTCAACGAGCGCTTCATTCCGCCATACGAAAGCGGAGCCACACTCTACATACGCCCTCTGCTTATAGGCACAAGCGCACAAGTCGGAGTCCATCCGGCAAGCGAATATCTCTTTTTGATTTTCGTCACACCAGTCGGTCCATACTTCAAGGGCGGCTTCTCGACCAACCCTTACGTCATCATACGGGAGTACGACCGTTCAGCACCATTGGGAACAGGCATATACAAGGTCGGCGGCAACTATGCGGCAAGCCTAAAGGCAAACAAGATCGCACACGACCTCGGCTACAGCTGCGAATTCTATCTTGACGCCAAGGAAAAGAAGTACATGGACGAGTGCGGCGCAGCCAACTTCTTCGGAATCAAGAACAACACATACGTCACTCCAAAGTCTACAAGCATCCTGCCTTCAATAACCAACAAGAGCCTCATGCAATTGGCAGAGGACATGGGAATGAAAGTGGAACGCAGACAAATACCAGAGGAGGAACTCGCCACATTCGAAGAAGCCGGCGCATGCGGCACAGCCGCCGTCATAGCTCCTATAGAGAGAATAGACGATCTTGACACCAAACAATCGTTCGTGTTCTCAAAGGACGGCAAACCAGGTCCTGTGTGCACCGCACTGTACAACAAGTTGAAAGGGATACAGTACGGAACCGAGCCTGATGTACACAATTGGACGACGGTAGTAATAGAATAATGGGGTAGGTAAATGCAATTTTTATAGTGTGTGCGAAAACACATGTTGTCAAACATATAATTCGCGCATCGCTATATGACAAAAATGCCCTATCTTTGCATTATCCTAAAAACAATCTTTTTACCTTATACAATTAATACTTATTGGGGCGGAAAGGGGCGTTCGTGAGAACGTCTCTTTCTTTGTCATATAGGCAAGCAGACGTACGTTGCGACATCACAATGCGCCCGCTGCCGCAACTAACGGTTTTTTATCAGTATTATCATGCTTAGCGCGAAGTCAAAGAATATGAACTTCGCATTGCCGTTTTGACTTATATCCCTAAAACACCGCTGCAACTGCTCCATGATGCCAATCACATTTTTCTCATTAATGAACGGAGCGAACCTGACAGCGAACTCAGCCTCATCGTTACTCATGTAATTAAGGTCAGGGTTGTGGAAGTTGTACACAAAGTTCTCACGTATCATTCTCTGGCAGTAATCAAGAAAACGCTTCTGACGCTCGCGCCCCATCCCGGCTACCTCTTCACTCCACTGCTTCATCTCACGGACCTTGCGCGCATAGCTTAGGCGCATCAAGCTCTTGAACAATTCCAGGAAACGCTCATGTTCCGAATCATCAGTAATCTGCCTTATCGCGACTGACATATTGCCATACGACGTGCGCGCTATATTCCGCGCCATCGACGGGTCAATATTATACCGGTCTGTCAACGCCGCCTCTATGTCCGCCTGCTGCAGTTTAGGCACCTCTATAGTCTGACACCGGCTCCTAACCGTGTCGAGCAGTTGTTCGGGATGCTCACTTACGAGGATGAACAGAGTCAGGGCTGGTGGCTCCTCAAGCAACTTCAGCAACTTGTTGGCACATTCAAGGTTCATCTTTTCCGGCAGCCATATAATGCAGATCTTGTATCCTCCTTGATTTGACTTCAGGCTCAACTTTCGCATCAACGCGTCGCTTTCATCCACGTAAATAGTAAGTTGCTGATTCTCCGCACCTATGGCATCCATCCATTCGTTATAGCCAAAATAAGGATTATTGATCACCATGTTTCTCCATTGCTTGATGAACACCTCACATGGAGCGGGCTTCGACGACTCCTTCTTGAATACGGGGAACGACAGATGAAGGTCTGGATGCTGCAACTTCGACACCATAACAGGGTTGTGGAGCAACTTGTCGGCGACGGCCAAGGCCAAGGCATAGCCGCCGTTTCCTTCGGGACCTGCCAGCATCAAGGCATGAGGCAGTCTGTTGGCGGCAATTTCTTGCAGCAGTCTTTGTTTCACCTCCGTCTGGCCAATAACTTCTTCGAACGTCATAGGTGCTTCATTATCTCTTTGATACTATTGACCGCCGACACCGTATAGAAGTGTATGCGCGAAACGCCATGTTCAAGCAGTTCCTTACATTGTGTCACACACCACTCTATACCCAACTGCGCCACCTCTGCGTCGGTAGTGAGTTTTTCCGCCTCATCGGTCAGTGCAGCCGGAATGTCAACATGGAAAGTCTTAGGCACGACGGTCAGCTGGCTTTTCTTCGCAAGCGGCTTTATACCAGGTATGATGGGGATCGTCACCCCTATTTCACGCGCCTTACCGACGAAATCAAAGAATTTTCCGTTGTCATAAAACAGCTGCGTCACAGCGTACTTGGCTCCCATATCCTGCTTCGTCTTCAATATCTGAAGGTCGAATTCAGGGTTAGGGGCCTCATCATGCTTCTCAGGATAACAAGCGACGCCATACTCGAAAGGCTCGCCTGGAGCCTTAATGTCAGATCCGTCGACGAACTTTCCCCCATTGAACTTGTTGATTTGTTCTATGAGTTCGGTTGCATGGCTTGGACCTCCCGGCTCAGGCGTGAATCGAGACTCGTCCTTCGCCTTGTCACCTCTAAGCACCAAGACCTCGTTTATTCCCAAGAACTGTAAATCAAGCAACATATACTCTATATCCTCCTTGTTGTAGCCAGAGCAAACAACATGAGGCACAACCTTGACATTGTACTTCTGCATGATGGCACTCGCAACCGCTATCGTACCAGGACGACGACGAATCCTGCGCCTCTGATATGTGCCGTTTGGCAACTCTGTATACACATACTCACTCCTGTGGTTGGTGATATTGATCAAATCGGGATCAAACTCCATAAGGGTGTCAACAGTATTGAACAAACTCGCTGTCCCAGTTCCCTTCAAAGGAGGCAATACTTCAAATGAAAACATACCTTTCCAGTTTCTTTTGCTTGCAAAGTTAGCTAAAAACACAGACATACTAAAGAAAAAACATGTCTTTTACAAATAAAATCTCGATTTTCAGTTCTTGGTGTTGAAATAATTCGTACCTTTGCACCCGCTTTAGCGAAGCCGCTGTCTGTGGAAGTGTAACAAGAGAATGCTTCGTTGGAACAGTTGTGATTTGCTAACAAATTAGCATCTTCGCGACTATCAGTTAACCCGTAAAAAAAGAAGACAATGGATTTAATCAAAATTGCAGAAGAAGCATTTGCTACAGGCAAAGAGTTCCCTAAGTTCAAAGCAGGTGACACTATCACAGTTGCTTATAAGATTGTCGAAGGTTCAAAGGAGCGTATCCAGATGTATCGCGGCGTGGTAATCAAGATTTCAGGCGAAGGCACAAAGAAACGCTTTACAGTACGCAAGATGTCGGGTACAGTTGGCGTTGAGCGTATCTTCCCTATCGAATCGCCTAATATCGACAGCATAACTGTCAACAAGGTGGGCAAAGTGCGTCGTGCCAAACTTTATTATCTCCGCAACCTCACTGGTAAGAAGGCTCGTATCAAAGAGAAACTTACTCGTAAGAACGTAACAGAAGGAGCTGAATAAGGTTCTTAATATAATGGGAAAATAAAAAAGATGAGGTTTGATTACCTCATCTTTTTTATTTTCCACTCAGTTTGTTTCCATTCCCTCTGCATATCGGCTGCCGCTCTTCACTATGCGTCCGACACCTATGCTATCGGTCTCTGCGCCGCGTGTCTTTGAATACGAATAATAATAACCGTATCCGTAACCATCATCCACATACCCATAGTCCGACCACTTGAAGTCATCGAGCTTGTCGAGAGTGAAGCGAGTGCCGCCTATCCTGCCGCCAAAATGGTAATAGTCGATATAATAATCGTATATCACACAGTCCAACTCGTCGTCATAATCATAGTCAATATACACGTTGCCGTTACGCACCTGCCAGCGGAACGAAAAGCTGCGCCACGCGTATGGACCAACTGGATAGAAGTCTACTTGGTCGCCATAGCCGCTGGTCATTGTGTTACGGAAAAACCGTATGTTGGTGTATTGCGCATTGTATTGAGTGGAATAGGCTCCATACCTGTCATAATCCTCATATACATAGCACATTCCCATGTCGCCCTCCCACTCGCCTTCGAGTTGGTAAGCCACTTCGGTATCTTCGTCGCATGAAGCAAGCATCACGATGACGCCTACCGCCATTAATGTAAACATCCTTTTCATAGGCAATTATCTTTTCATTGTTATTTCTCACATGCAAAGATAACGCTTTTAATCTTTATGATGATAGGGAAACACATAAAATCCATAGGGAAAAACGCTTAATACCTGCGACAGAGTCTGTAGAATTCTACAAGGCATTTCCCTACTTCCACTCCATTATTATCCATTGTATGCAAGACCGTTCCGCTCATTTCTTATCAGAAGCATCGTTTTTTCACGCGTTGGCCGCATCGGCATAGAATCGCACTCCATGCCAAACCCTGTAGTCAATACAGGCACATCAGCTAAAGCGAATAAGTGACCGACTGGCGTTTACGATCGATGCATATCACACCACGGTACCTCATGTCGAACGCAAGCGTACCATACACCTCTGAAAGCGACGTCCGCCACAGCCGCTTATTGCTTTTCCTTATATCATCTATTACAAGAACCTGTTTATCCTTGAACCGCCACTCCGACAACATCATATCCAAACATTGCAGGGAAAGATTCGGCGTTACATAAATGAGTCCGTATGTGTTCAGCCGTTTCGCGTAAAGCCGCACGGAGTCATGGTCCGCCACACTTTCGACAACTGAGCCGCACGAGGCGGTCATGTATTCTTTTGTACAGTCGTCGCATTCACCTACCACAAGTATTTCATGCGGCTTGAAATAGTTTACAAGGCGAAACAGCTGTTCGTCCCTACGCCTCTGGCGTTTTTTATTGTCAGGGTATTTCGTGCGCAAGTCGTCATAGACATAATATCCCAACTTCTCGTAAAGTACATTCCTGATTAACGAATACGCAGAAGGGGATTGTACCCCAAAGCCATATCTATGAAAAAACCGTATTTGCATGATAATTAATGTTTCGCGGCCTTACTGTCGCGCAACAACGCCCTTGCGTTCTCTTCGTCATGCGACAGCTGGCTGATAAATTCGTCGACCGAAGCGAACTTCCGCTCGTGACGCAAGAAGCCGGCAAAGTACACGCGCACAGTCTCACTGTATATGTTTGAATCAAAGTCAAAGAGATTCACCTCAATTGACCGTCTGCCACCACCGAACGTCGGACGACAGCCGATATTCAACATACCGCCATACTCTCGTCCGTCCACCATCACCCTCACGGCATAGACTCCATCACAAGGAATGAGCTTATTACTGTCGGTCACGATATTGGCGGTAGGATAGCCTATCTTCCTGCCAATTTGAAAGCCTCCGACAACGGTGCCTTCCACAAAGTACTCATATCCAAGCCATCTGGGAACATCAGACACCCTGCCCTGCAGCAATTCCTCCCGAATTAGCGACGAACTGATTGTAATATAGTCCTCCTTGAACACACGGGCTTTAACGACTTCGATCCCTATCTCTCTGCCATAGCGGACGTAATCATTGAAATCTTCAACGCGGTCATGTCCAAAACGATGGTCGTACCCTATAACCAGCACCTCGACATCAATCTTCTCGTGCAGCGATTTCATAAACTCGTAGGCGCTTAGGCTTGCCAATTCTTTCGTGAATTCCAACATTCTGACTTCCTTAATTCCAAAGTGAAGGAGCAATTCCTCCTTCTCCTTAGGCGTGGTCAGCAGTTGCACCGCCGAACCGGTTCCAACCACCGTCCTCGGATGGTTGGAGAATGTTATGCAGGTTGGGATGCCGCCCCTTCGGTCTGCCTCCTCTATGACCTGGCGTATCAAGAACTGGTGTCCTCGATGCACACCATCAAAAAAACCTATTGTCGCGACTCTCATCAAAGCACAGATCAGTTATTAGGGACTTCGGGGTTGTCAAACACTACCACGCCTTCTTTCTTCATTCCGTCAATTTTTATAGCCAAAGGAACAGGCACGTGAACCACTCTGACATGTTCTGTTTCTTCAATTGCAGGAAGGGAGTTGAGATAGCCTATGTTGTAAACTCCATCGTCGATATAATCGTTAACTATAAAATAACCCACCCCAAACGACGTAAGGTTCTGGAAGAAGTGCGTTCCCTGACTCGGTTCAACGCGATAATCCTTCAATCCAGCCTCTACGATTAGTTTGGAGGCGCTTATGTGCGGCCATTTCACAGGTATGCCCAACCACGAGTCGTTGCTGCCCCATCTGCCAGGACCGACAAGTATGTACGACTTTCCACTGTCAACGAACTTGCGGTTTATGGCCGCCACCTCTTCGGCTATACGTGGGTTGTTCGATGCCGAGTAGTTGTCGGTCTTTACATAAAGTACGTCATGCACATCGGTTGTAATGCCACACCCAATAGCATTGTGGCTGCGCAGCAGGCAGTCGGAATCGGGGATAGACGACAGGTCTTCGTCAATCATCATCTTGTTGTCGACCATCGGACGGATCTGAAGCAGATAAAACTCGCCTGTACGGTCGGGATGCAGATTCACCGCGAACTCGATTTCCACGGGCCGCCGCATTTCCTCCTGTCCGTACTTAAGTATCAGTTGAAGAATCTCAGGCAAAGGGAACACGCCTTGCTGCAACACGCCGGCAAACGTAATCAGCTTGCGGTTTCGACCTTCGTAGAAGCCATCGTATATACATTGGTCCACTGGGTCGTACGTACTGCATATATATTGCAATGACCCGTCTTTCTCCACGTCACGCACCATCAGTTTGATGAGGTTGAAACCGTCGTCGACTTTGAAGTCATCGTTAATGTTCTTCGTATCAAGCGCGAGCATGTATGTTTGGGTTTCCCTCAATGCGATATCCATCTCGCTTGTCTGCAGCACCTTGTTTGGATGATAAGGGCACACGCGCAGGCTCATTCCTCCATCCACGATGTATTTTCCAAGCCCGAGCGCAAGGTTCACGGTTCCCTCCTCCGCCTTCTCGTCGCCTATCGGATAATAATTTATGCTTCGTGCCACGCCAGAGATGTTCGGATAAAAATAGTTTTCGTACTGGGTGCCCGCCACTTCTTGCAATATGACGGCCATCTTCTCCTGGTCAATCACATTGCTTGTCGCCGTCATGTATGCCTTGGAATCAGTGTAGAACACCGACGCGTACACACCCTTTATCGCATCGCTGAGCAGTTTCAGATGCACATACTTATCCTCGACATACGGAATCATGTATGTGCTGTACACTCCGGCGAACGGCTGATAGTGGGCGTCTTCCAAAAGCGACGAACTACGAATGGCTATCGGGGCGCGGACCACGTCGAGAAAGGCCATCAAGTCGTCAGCCAGCCGTTCAGGAAGGCGCGCCCGCAGGAAGTGCTCCAATATGACATCATTGGACGCGTCGCTCAGGGCTATCTGATAAAGCTCGTTCGTGTCCATGAACTCATCAAAGATATCTGTACACAAGACGACCGTCTTTGGAATTGTCACCTCGGCGTTGTCAAACTGGTTCAAGTCCTCATGACGCGAGATAATATGGTCAAGGAACGCCAATCCGCGTCCTTTGCCACCAAGCGACCCCTCGCCTATGCGTGCGAAGTTAGAAAAACGGTCGAAACGGTCACGACGGAATGTGGCGACCACTCCGCGGTTCTTCATACGTCGGTAGCTTACAATGGCATCGTAGATTATGTGCCGGTGAGCGTCGACATCCTGAAGCGAGTCCCACGTTATCTTTTTCA
The DNA here is from genome assembly GCA_964537205.1 of uncultured Bacteroidaceae bacterium. Lineage (GTDB taxonomy): Bacteria > Bacteroidota > Bacteroidia > Bacteroidales > Bacteroidaceae > Colivivens. The sequence continues at coordinate 4,662 of CAZHZH010000006.1, read as the reverse complement.
AGAAGTCGGAAATAGGGAACAAAGCGCGCGAACCCAACCAGCGGCTGACATTGTTGCGTGAGATATGGTAAAGCAGCGATTCACGGGGTAATGTGAAAATATTGTCCTGAAGGTCTTTCAGGTTTTTGATGCGCGCTATTTCTTCCAAAGTATTCGGATCGCGGAATATGAAATCGCCAAAGCCGAAATTAGTACGTACCAAACGGCGTAAATCGACATCAAGCTTCTTCGAGTTCTTATCAATGAAACTCGCATGACACTCTTCCGCAAACTGGCTGTTGTCGGTCTCTGACGACTCCATAATCAACGGCACGAACGGATCAGCCCTGCGTATGGCAGTCAACAATTCATATCCGGCTCTTGGATTCTTCTTTCCGTCCTTCGGGAACTCGCAATCGCTGATAACTCCGAGGGTATTGTCCTTGAACCGTTCATACAGCGACCAAGCCTCCTCGTACGTACGCGCCAGAACTATCTTAGGCCGTCCGCGCATTCGCAGAGTCTCAAGTTGCGAGTTCAACGCCTCAGTGGCGAACTCCAGGCTCTGCTGCAACACGAACTTGTACAGGTTTGGCAGTATGCTTGAATAAAACCTGATGCCGTCTTCGACCAGCAATATCATCTGCACTCCGGCGGTTTCTATATCATGATCCAGGTTCATCTTGTCCTCAATCAGCTTGATAATCGACAGCAACAGGTCTGTGTTGCCAAGCCAGCAGAACACATATTCGAACACGCTCAAGTCCTCATTCTCCATCCTCTTGGTTATACCATGGGAGAAAGGGGTAAGTATCACAATAGGGATGTCGGGATTGTACGACTTTATTTTCCTGGCAATGTCAAAGACGTCGTTGTTGTCGCACCCAGGCATACAAATAACGAGTTCGAACTTTGTCTTGCGCAATAGGGTGCGCGCCTCGTCCTCATTCGCGGCTTGAAAGAAACGCGGGGGATAGCGCAACCCCAACTTGGCATACTCGTCGAATATCTTCTCGTCGATCCTGCCGTCGTCCTCAAGCATAAACGCGTCGTACGGGTTTGCCACAATGAGTACGTTGAATATGCGCCTCGCCATCAAATCGACAAACGATGTATTCTTAAGTCTCAATTGATTATTCTTCATTTGGACAGCTCCAATTTCAATTAATTGCAGTTACAAAGCACAAAGATAAAAAATTAATTTCAGTATATCACAGAAAAGTTATAATTTTATGCTAACTTTGCCATCAATAAAACAAAACGCGAATCATGGATAAAGATTATATAGTCTTATCAAGGACAAATCAGAAAGCAAAAACCGGCAACAACTATGCGACCCTGAAAATCTCATGCGAGAAAGGTAGCGCGTTCACTATTTCAGTTTGGGATCTCGACGAGAACGAGAGACCCGACACAGGAGATATCATAAAGGCAGACTTAGAGGCGCTGAAGAATGTGAAGTTTCCACGGAAAGAGAACTTTCATGGTTTTCGGTCATGCCACACCGCCACTGCCGACGACCCGCTTTACGCACTCATTCCCCGGCCTGTCGGCAAAGCGGTTTGGGACGACTGCCTCAACAAGCTCATCGCGTTGTGTTCTGACAAATTGCTGATTGAATTCATTCAGCAAGAGCGTGACGCCCTATATGCGAGTTACAGCACGCAGACTGCCGCCAAAGCCATGCATCACGCGTTCAAAGGCGGACTGCTAAACCACACATACGAACTCCTGAACATGCTCTTGGGATTGTACCCCACTCTGCCTCCTCTGAAAATAGAAAGGTGCATAATAGCCATCTTGTTCCACGACTATGGCAAGCTGAAAGAATATGACGCCAATATGGAATCTACAGAATACATGTACCTTCTCGGACACATCTATATTTCCGCGCATGTCCTTCACAACAAGCTCAACAAGTTCGGCGTACGCAACGAAGAGACCATCCGCATCATACATTGCGTCTTGGCGCACCATGGAAAAATGGAGTTTGGAAGTCCGGTGGTCCCGTGCACACAAGAAGCCCTCGTCGTACACTATGTCGACGAGATTTCAGCCCACACATACGCCTGTGACGAGACTCCGAACATGGAAAGAAGCATCGCCTTAGGCACTAAAGTGGTAAAGGACAAGTCATAACGTAGGGACGGAACAGCATACAACTAACAAATATAATACATAAGGATGAAGAAAACTATTATGAGAACGGCGCTTATAGTCCTGGCCTTGGGACTGTCAGCGGCAATCACGGCACAAAGTACCGCACCGGTGGTCGTGACTAACACGTTTGTCGCACGCGGATCTACCGCCGCCTTGGGACGCGGCACGGTCACAGGCAGCGACATAACCGAGGAGGGATTCTGCTACAGCAGTACCACCAAGACTCCTACCATCAATGATTCCAAAACGACGGAATACTATGAGCGTAATGGAAAACTTTTCTACATGAGCGGACTCACACCCGCCACATTCTACTACATGAGGGCATACGCCATAAACTCAAATGGCGAAGTCGGCTACGGCGAAGTTGTCAAGGTACCGACGCTGCCTAAGAGCAATGTCAGTTTCACTTACACAGCGAACGACGCGACTGCAGATCAAACGAACCGTATTCAAGCTGCAATAGACGAAACGACCGAACTCTACAACACGTGGTCGGGTCTCAACACTTGCGTAATATCGGTCAGCTATAGCGCGGGTACAAATACAGCCGACGGCAGCGCGTGGTCAAGGCATATCAATGTCGGTCCAAGAGAAGGCTACCAACGCACCGGGACATTGCTCCACGAGGTGAACCACGTGATGGGCGTTGGACAGAAGTCGCAATGGACAAGCAACTCCAACCTGCGTTCAAACACTACTTGGGGCTACTGGTTGGGCGACAGGGCCAACAAGATGGTCCAGTTTATCGAGAACAACGATGAGGTCAGGGTATACGGCGACGGCACGCACATGTGGGCGTCGGGCGGCAGCCCGTTGGCATACGGCATCAACGGGGCGCAGGAAGACTCTGGCAACAAGCTGCTTTACATCGGCAACGTGCTCATCACACACGCGTTGCAGGAAGACGGACTTGATCCTCCAATCAGCTACGACAACGGCTACCCTTACTACAGCGTTGACATCGAAGACAGCGTGAAATATTACATTAAGAACGTGGACGAATCCTGCGGATTGTATACGTCATATCTTGGAGCGGGCAATGTCACTCTGACAAAAATGCTCACCACTCCTAACGACTCCGCCGCATGGTACCTGTCGTTTAACCCACAAAACGGCAAGTACACGTTCAAAAACGTCGCCACAGGCAAATACCTTACGCACACAACCCAGAACTTCACGGACGTTATCAGAATGAACACCGTTGTCAACACAAGCAGCGCACAGGAGTTCCAGCTGATACCCACGCGCGAGGACGTGACTGTAGGCGAAGCTTGGAACGATTTCACAGCACGGCCTGTCAACATCTGCTTCGAATCGTACAACGGACTGACCGTCAACGGATCATACGCCGCTCCTGTAGCCTACAATATGGCGAACGACGCTACAACCCAGCACTGGTTCATAATGAGCGAGGACGAAATGAAAGACTTCCAGAAAACTGCCTCATCACTCGTAATCGACTCTCTTATGATCGGCGGCACGCTGTACCCTGGATTCGACATCGACAAGACCGATTACTACATCGCCAAGAGTCCGGCCGCAACCGCCGAGGACTGCCAGCTCAGCGTAGTCCTCAATTCCCACTACACAGGCGGCTGCACTATTAATCAACCAACATCGTTCCCTGGCGCAGGCAGTATAATCCTGACTGATGCAAACGGAGACACAACCGGGGTCTACACACTGAACTTCCGTCAGAACATCATCTACGAATGGGATGGTGGAAGCGTAACGGGGTCGGCAAGCAAACCAAACCTCTTCGGATGGGGCAGTACAGATACTTACGCCCTGCTATGGGGGAATGTCAATGGCATCAACACCCACTACTTGGACCCAACCGGCAGACAGGCGTATGAGGGCTACGTTTTCAACGGCGGCCACACATACGACCAGTCGCGCATGATTATGCTGTACTTCAAGGACGCAGGCGACACCTATTATTATACATTCACCGGCTTGAAGCCAAACACTGAATACTCGTTCAGTACGGCTGTCGCATGGACAAACAGCGATGTCACCTCACCTTCTGTGGAAGTGTCTGTCGCAAGCGGACTGAACGACTCCATTCCTGTTTTGGACAGCTCAAGCGACGCCCTCCTGGTCAATGAGGTATGCGCCACATCACAGACGGAAAAAGATCTGCTTCCATATCAATTCACGTTCGTCACTCCTGCCGACATACTGGTCGACACACCGTTTGCATTACAATTCCGTTGCGAAGACAAGACGCGGATCGTACTGAGCGACCTCGCCATTGTCGAGTTGCAGGCGACAAGCAATGTAGACGTGAACGGCGACGGGTCAGTGGACTCAGGCGACGTACTCAGTGTTTATGATTTCATGCGTACGGCAACAGGAGACGAGACATCACCTGTAGAGGATGTAAATGGTGATGGCACAGTAGATTCCGGTGATGTACTGACAATCTACGAATACATGAGAGAGCATTAACAAAACTCCCATAGTCCGCAAACATGCCGCCCTTAGTCCCATACAGACCATGGGCGGCATTTTAGTTCC